>NZ_JBSSBV010000033.1:0-30212 GCF_054059115.1 Thermostichus sp. MS-CIW-26 | reverse complement strand
AAACAGAAAGATCAACTGGTAGTAATCCGTACTGAACATATTATACATTATTTTCAGTATAGTTGAGCTTATTATTGACTAGAGTCATGCTCCACAACCGCGTTGAGGATCCGTCGGGGCTCAACGCTGTGATTGAGCTTAAACACCCCCCGCTCTGGAGTGCAGGTTTGGTGCAGGGGGATATGGCGAAACTGGGGCTTGCTGCGATAGGTGCGGGCCGCTGCCTGCACCCGTTCCACGAAGTCTTCTCCCAACAACACCCCTGGCGGGAAAACATCGGCAGGCAAAGTTGGGATCCCGTTGTTCACGATCTCGGCGTAGGTTGTGGCGTAGAGGAGAACATAGGAAGTGCTGCGGCGTTCTTGGGCCAGGCAGTCCAAATCGGCAGCAGGCACCGGCTCGGCCACCAAAACCTCTACCAGGCGACCTTCCTGATCCTGCTGGAAGCAAGTGGCCACTCCCAGCACCACGTACTCCAGTCCTTGCACTGGGCTGGAGCCAAGGTGAGTTTGAGCAGTATCCGACATCGGTGCCGATCTCCAAGCGGGGGAGCAAATTTTTGAGGCTCCGGCAAGCGCCAAGATCCCTCAAGCCGGGCGCAGTTCTCACCATAGCAACAATTTTTGCGTCGGGCAGCGGGAGCTGTTGCAAGATAGAAGGCGGATCCCAGCCTAGCTCTCTGTGAAGGATGACAGGGGCAGCATTTGGCTACAGGGATCCAAAATTTGCTTTACTGTAGCGAAGCGGGGTCAGTACTGCCCGAGGGGAGCAAGGGGTTGGGTTCCAGGCACCTTTGGCAACCCTTGATTCATCATTTAGGAAGCACTTTAGGTCATTTAGGAAGCACTTTAGGAATCCGACCATGGCGGATGGCGAATACAGACCAGGCTTGGAAGGCGTTCCGGCCACACGCTCCAACATTAGTTTTGTGGATGGCCAGGCGGGGATCCTGGAATATCGGGGCATCCCCATCGAGGAATTGACCGCCCACAGTACCTTTCTGGAGACAGCCTACCTGCTGATCTTTGGCAAGCTGCCGACCCAATCGGAGCTGGACAACTTTGATCAGGCAATCCGCAGTCATCGACGGGTGAAATACCGCATCCGCGACATGATCAAGTCGTTTCCAGAGTCGGGCAACCCGATGGATGCTCTGCAAACCTGTGTGGCGGGCTTGGGGCTGTTTTACCCGCTGCGGGAGATGGATCCCGACTATGTGTTCGGCACCGTCACCCGGTTGCTCTCCAAGCTGCCGACCATGGTGGCCATGTTCCACCAGATGCGACAGGGCAATGATCCCATTCCCCCGGACGACAACCTGGATCATGCTGCCAATTTCCTATACATGCTCTCGGGCAAGAAGCCGGATCCCTGGTTGGCCCGCATTTTTGACATCTGCCTGATCCTGCACGCCGAGCACACGGTCAATGCCTCTACGTTTGCCCTTCTGGTGAGCGCTTCCACGCTGGCTAACCCCTACAGCAGCCTGGCCACGGCGGTGGGTACCCTTTCGGGGCTGTTGCACGGGGGGGCCAACCAACAGGTGATGATGCTGCTGCGGCAAATCGGCTCGGTGGAAAATGTGCGCTCGTTTATCGAGGAGAAGCTGGCCAAAAAACAGCGCATCATGGGCATGGGTCACCGGGTTTATAAGGTGAAGGATCCGCGGGCCACTATCCTGCAGCGGCTGGCTGAGGAGCTGTTTGAGCGCTACGGCCACGACAAGTACTACGACATTGCCCTGGAGGTGGAGCGGGTGTGTGAGGAGTTGCTAGGGCCGAAGGGGATCTACCCGAATGTGGACTTCTACTCAGGGTTGGTCTACGCCAAGCTGGGGATCCCAGAAGATTTGTTTACACCGGTGTTTGCCATTGCCCGAGCGGCGGGTTGGCTGGCCCATTGGCGGGAGCAGTTGTCCGATAATCGGCTTTTCCGACCCACCCAGGTGTACACAGGTGAACGCCAGCAACGCTACATCCCTATAGAAGAGCGGGGTTGAGAGCCGTTTGACAGGGCGCTGGGCCGAGATCCAAACTCAGTAAGGCCCAAATTGTGCGTGAGGCGGTGTGTTGAGCCTTTTAGACTCTCCCCTTTGGCGAGACGGGTTCACCCTGTTTCTGAGCATTGTGGTGCAGGCCATGCCATTTTTGCTGCTAGGGGTGTTTCTGTCGGGGCTGCTGGCGGTGTTTGTGGAGGGATCCCAGTTGGCCCGTTTCCTGCCCAAAGGCAAAATCGGCAGCGCGGTGGCCGGTGGCGCTTTAGGATTCTTTTTCCCGGTGTGCGAGTGCGGCAACCTGCCGGTGGCCCGTCAACTGGTGATCAAAGGGATCCCACCCCACGTGGCGGTGGCCTTTCTGTTGGCGGCGCCGGTGTTTAACCCGGTGGTGATCTTTTCCACTTGGATTGCCTTTCGCTCCATGCCGGAGCTGGTGATCTACCGAGTTCTCTTTTCCTTCGGCATTGCGGTGGTCGTCGGCTTGATCTTCAGCCTGCAAAAGGATTTCCAGCCTCTGTTGCAGCCGTCAGTCTGGCGGGAGCTGCAGCGCAATCGCCCCCAAGAGACGGATCCGAAAAGCACTTCCTGCTCGCCGTTGTTGCAGGGGGGCACCTTCTGGATTGGATCCCAGAGCCCTGCTCAAGGGGCCTCTGGCGGATCCCTGGCCACTTTACAAACGGCTGAAGATGTGTATCGCTCTGCTCTGGCCGCTGCGCCTTCTCCCTCCAGGCGACAAAAAGGACTTCTCCTGCTGCAGACCTGGGCCAGGGAGATCCGCGAATTGGGATCCGTGCTCATCTTGGGCTCGGCGATGGCGGCCCTGATTCAAACGGTGATTCCGCGTTCGTTTGTGCTGGATTATGGCCAAGATGCGTTGCTCTCAATCCTGATCATGATGGCCCTGGCCGGGATCATCTCCATCTGCTCGACGGTGGATGCCTTTTTCGCCCTCTCCTTTGCCGCCACCTTCACGCCGGGATCCCTGTTGGCTTTTATGGTGTTTGGGCCGATAGTAGACTTGAAAGCCATAGGCTTGATGCTCACTCTGTTCAAGCCCCGCGCCATTTTCTACTTCGTGATCTTGGTCTTTCAGCTTACTCTGGTGGGAGCTTTAGCCATCAACTACTATGGCAGTTAAAGCGTTTGTTTGAACCTTTCTCCACAGGGACACCCTCTCCATCCACTCTCCGTCAAATATTCGTCAAATATAGTTGCTTCAGTTTAGGGTAAGACGCCTGGGCTATTGAGAACAGCCTTCTGGCTCGGTGCACCCTAGGTGTGGGTGCAGTGTCCTGCTTTAAGTCGAAATGACCATAGAAAGAGTTGTCTGGATAAGGTTTGTCACCAGAGGACTCTGCTCCCAGACGGTTGAGAACTCAGGTGTTACAGGTTTTATTGTAGTAAACTCAAGAAGGACGTAGTCTGGATTTCATAATTATCGCGACCCTATTTTTCAGCAGGACAAAGCTATGAGCGATCTATACTCGACAGACTTTAACTTGTGGATTGACCGAACAACCCGACTATTGCGGGAAAGGCGCTGGCATGAAATTGACCTAACACACTTAATTGAAGAGGTTGAGAATTTGGGTAAGAGCGAACGACGAGGGATTACCAGTCAATTAACTCGCCTTCTGCTGCATCTACTCAAGTGGCAATATCAACCTCAGCGCCGTTCAGATAGCTGACTAGATTCCATTACAGATGCGCGAACCCAAATCGGATTAGCCATAGAAGATAGCCCTAGCCTAAAAGGTTATCTGGTAGAGCAACTTGAAGAGAGTTATCAACGGGCGCGCAGCCAAGCAGCCAGGCAAACGGGGATAGAAATCTCGACATTTCCAGATGTCTGTCCCTACTCTCCAGAGTTGGTGCTTGCAGAGGACTGGCTGCCGGAAGTTTGACAGTCCACACCACAAAGCATTTAACGGTGGACAGCATTTCCCACAGCACCGACCCCACAGTTCTGGCCTGGTCTTGCCTCACACAGGCAGTCGATTATGCATTAAATACCGACAACATAGATAGACTGAGGCCAATTGCCGCGCTTCCTCAAGCAGAGGCTTGCTTCTGCCAGGTGCGCATCTTGCCCGGATTGAGCAGGCCATAGGGATCCACTTCTTCTTTAAAACGAATCTGGCGCGGATCCATCACTTTGCGCCCGCCGTCTTCGATGATGAAAGTGTGGGGGTTGGCAATAAATACTCCCTGCTCTTCGTGGTAGCGCATGATCTCGTTTAGACGCTCTTCGGTGGTAAAGCGGACAATTTGCAGGCCGACGGGGGTAGCTTGCCCGTTGATGCGAATCCACTCCAGGTGCATCAGCACTTCGTCGCCAAAATACTCGTACATGTGCTGCACCAGCTTCAGCTCCCGGTCGGCGGGAAAAGCCGATTGTAAATAAGTCAGGCTGGGATCCACGCTGCGGCAGTGCAAAGTGGTGTGGTTCCAAGAAAATTCCCCCAGCGAGATCCCCTTGCTGGCCTCCTGGGCCGTTTTGTTGTAAACCACTTGGCCCCCATGTTCCCGGACAAGCTCCAACAGCGGCTCCAGGCTGCATTCGGCCACCATCAACAGGGCCACAGCGGATCCTTCTGGCAAATGACCCCGCAGCGGTGCAAAGTAGCTGGGGATCGGCCAAGCGTGCAGGCTGACCAATTTCTTGAGGATCCCATCCGCATCGCCCAGGGCCTGGCCAAAATGGGCACAGGGCATAAAGCCCACTTCAGGGGGAAAGGCCACCACCAGCTCCACCCAAGGGTAAGCAGGCGCCAGCGGGATCTCCACCTCGGTGATGATCCCATTCAGGCCCCAGGCATGGCTTACTTTGAATACCTCATCTCCCCGCAGCTCCAGCACCCGGGGCTCTTCCTCCAGGGTGACCACCCGCAGCCCCAAGATGTTGCCCCGATCCCGCAGTTGGCCGTAGGTCACAGAGCCAATGCCGCCGCTGCCGCCGGCAATGAACCCCCCGATGGTGGCCGTGCGATAGGTGGAAGGAGCCATGCGGATCTCCCAGCCCATCTCCCGGGTGTGTTTGTCGATGGCCATCAACTTGGCCCCCGCCTGCACCCGCGCCAAGCCCGGCTTTGCCCAAAGCACCTGGTTGAGCTTGCCCATGTCCAGGATCACACCCCCGGCCAGCGGGATACATTGGCCGTAATTACCGGTACCGGCACCGCGCACCGTAACCGGGATCCGCAGCCTGGCACAGGCCGCTGCCACCCGCATCACCTCGGCCTCATCGGCGGGGCGCACCACCACATCTCCCCGCTTGTCGCTCAGTTGTCGGCTCAGCACGGGGCTGTAGTGGTAAAAATCCAACGACAACTTGGCCACCTGAGCCGGATCAGTGATGATCTCAATACCCTCTAAGTCAGAACGCAAAGCCTGCAGCTTGTCAGGAGCGGCAACGATCATAGGTATCCGTATTTGGGTGCAACGGTTCTTCAGACTGATACATTCACGCTGAACTCTCCTGAACATGGTTCAGGAAAGAAGCGATCGCATCCTGCCTATCTCTGTTCGCGTCAGCGGGACGGAGTCCAAACAGGAAGGCGGTATCCCGCAAAGCCCTGAGGAATACCCCCCGAGCGCTTTCCCCCTTCACTTCCCGGCAACCGTTGCGGTGGACTCAAGGATCAGGGGGAAACTTGGTCTACTATATCCCTCTCAATGACTTTTGCCAAACCGCCTAAAGCTCAGTAAATTCAGCAAAGTTCAGGGTTTTGGGGGTTAGAGGCATGCTCCATCATCGGCAGAAATTGCCTGCAAAAGGGTTTGCCGAGAACAGTATGGGAAGGATCCCTGTCCGGCCAGGTCGATTAGCCGAAGCGGCCCTCCACATAATCTCTTGTGGCTTGCTTGGTGGGGCTGTTGAAGATGACTTCAGTTCTGTCAAATTCAATCAGCTCGCCCACACGGTTGGATCCCGACACCTCCACGCTGAAGAAAGCCGTCATATCCGAGACGCGGCCGGCCTGCTGCATGTTGTGGGTGACGATGATGATGGTATATTCCTCCTCCAGCTCCTTCATCAGCTCCTCAATGCGGCGGGTGGAAATGGGATCCAACGCCGAACAGGGCTCATCCATCAAAATCACATCCGGCTTCACCGCTAGAGCCCGGGCAATACACAGGCGCTGCTGCTGCCCTCCCGACAGCGACTGACCGTTTTCTTTCAGTTTATCTTTCACCTCATCCCAAAGGGCAGCCCGCCTCAGCGAGGTTTCCACCACCTCGTCCAAGTCTACCTTCATCCCCAGCACCCGCGGGCCGTAGGCCACGTTGTCGTAAATGCTTTTGGGGAAGGGATTGGGTTTTTGGAAGACCATGCCGATACGCCGCCGCACCGCCACCGGATCGACTTCTTTGGCGTAGAGATCCTTGCCGTGGTAGGTGAGCTTGCCCTCTACACGAGCACCGGGGATCAAATCGTTGGTGCGGTTGAAGCAACGTAGGATCGTGCTTTTGCCACAGCCGGAAGGGCCGATAAACGCAGTAATCTGTCGGGCTGGGATGTCCAGAGTAACATTTTTTACCGCCAGATTGGAGCCATAGTAGACATTCAGGTTCTCGGTCCTGAAAACGTAAGAGGTCTGGTTAAGAGATTGAGTTTGCATGGCAGCACTCACAAAAAGAGCTAGAGTTCGACGAAGAGTTCGATTCAAGACTTTGTTGAGAATCCTCAGGCTATTTCCTGGTCTTGTACACCAAAAAGCGAGCGGTCAAGCTGGCCGCCAAAACAATGGCTAACAAAACCAAAGCGCCCGCCCAAGCCAGCTGCTGCTGCACCCTGTAGGGAATGATGGAGAAAAAGTAGACCATCACCGGCAAGGTAGCCACCGGGCCAAATAGATTAGTAGACCAGAAATTGTTGTTGAAGGCGGTAAAGAGCAGAGGTGCAGCCTCGCCTGCCGCTCGGGCCAAAGCCAGGATTAGCCCGGTTACGATGGCCGGTGCCGCTGCCGGCAAAACAACGCGCATTGTGGTCTGAAAGCGATTTGAGCCCAGGCCAAGGGAAGCCAAGCGCATGTCGGGCGAAACCAGCAGCAACGCCTCCTCGGTGGAGCGGATGACAATCGGCAGCATCAGCACGCCAAAAGCCACCCCTCCCGAGAAAGCCGAAAAGCCGGATCCCCTCACCACCACAGCATAGGCAAACAGGCCGCAGAGAATGGCCGGTACCCCCGTGAGCACATTGCAGGAAAACTTAACCAGATAAGCCAAGCGGGTGCCGCGACCGAATTCAGACAAGTACACTGCCGCCAAGATGCCGAAGGGAAAGCTCAAAGCCGCCCCCGTAGCCAGCACCATTAAACTGCCGACAATTGCGTGACCAAAGCCCCCTTCCGCCAGGCCAGGGGCAGGGTAGCGGGTCTGGGTGAGGACATCCCAATTTATCCGCTGGATGCCTTCCTTGCCCACATCCCACAGCACCCAAGATAGGGAAGCTATGATCACCGCCACAAAGAGGCCACTCAGCAGGGTTAGGACAATGCCTGTGTAATTGCGGACAGGGGCAATGGCGGCACGGGTAATGTCGATGTCAACCTTCTCAGGGGCAAGCTGTGCTGAGTCGGACATGATAACAGTGCTCCTTCATCTTCTTTCTGCTTCCCAAGTTACTGCTCCAAGTTTTGAAACTTGCGGATGATGATCTCGGCAACAATGTTGACCAATAACGTCAGCACCATCAGCACCACGCCGGCATACATGAGAGCCGAAACCTGCAAGCGTCCTGCCTCCCCAAACTGAGAGGCAATCAAGCCAGTAATGGTGGATCCCGGCTGCATTAGGGAGATATTGATGCGGTTGGCGTTGCCGGAAAGCATGGCCGCCACCATGGTCTCTCCCAGGGCCCGCCCCAGCGCCAGCATGATCGAGCTGACAATGCCCGACAGGCCGGCAGGGATCATCACCGTTAAGATGGTCTCCCAGCGGGTTGCCCCCAAAGCCAAAGCGCCCTCTTTTAGGCTGCGTGGTAGAGATTCAAAGGTACTGCGGGTAATGGAGATGATGATGGGAGAGATCATGATCCCCAGCACCATAGCCACAATCAACAAGCTGGGCCCCCGCGGAGCCGGGCCACTCAAGAAAGGGATCCAACCCAGCGTCTGGTTAATGGCTCGAAAGATGGGCCGCACTGCTGGAATCAGCACAAAGATCCCCCACAGCCCCAGCACCACACTGGGAATGGCCACGATCAGCTCAATGGCAAAGCCAATCGGCGCCGTTACCCACTTGGGGGCAAAACCTTCCGTCAAAAAAATGGCAGTGCCAATGCCCAGAGGGATGGCAAAAATCAAAGCCACCAGAGAGGTTACCAAACTGCCATAAATCTGTGGTAGCACCCCGTAGATGTTTTCCACCGGGTTCCAGCGGGCAGTAACCAGGAAGCCCAAGCCAAACTGCTGGATCGCCGGCAGAGCCGCTTCGGTGGTTTGAAGAATCACCCAGATGAGGATAATGCCGGCAAACCCTGCCAAGGCCAGCGTCAGGCGGACAAAGCCCACATCAACAGCCCGAGACAGGCTCGCCTTTTTCTCAATGTCAACATCGATATCCGGGTTTGGTGGTGAACCATAACCCGTAGCCGCTGAAGTCATAGCCTCTCTCCCATGATCATCTTCGGTTCAAAATCTTTCCTAAAAATCCCACCGTGCAAGGTAAGCCCAGCAGCCGACCGAGAAAGCATTTAACTGCCCACTCCGCCGGCCACCGGCTACCCTCTAGTAGAGTTCAGGCTGCACCTCGGTCATCGCACCGCATTGGGGTTAACGGTAATGGCATCCAGCTCTGCAAAGATCCGTTGGATAGCCGCCTCAGGCATGGGGATGTAGTCCAGCTCGCGGGTAATGGCCTGACCTTCCGGCCCCTGGGTCCATTTCAGAGTCTCCACCAGCTTGGTCAATTTCTCCTGGTCGGGATACTCGCGGTACAGCATCACCCAGAACAAGCCCACAATTGGGTAGTCATCTGGCCCTTCAGGGTCGGGCACCAACAGCGCAAAGTCATCAGGAATGGGAGCATCAAGCGCCGAGGTAGCTGCCTCAGTCGAGAACCCAACAATGTTGCCCGCTTTGTTTTCCAAGCGAGCAGTGGTCATCTTTTCCAGCTTGGCATAGGACTGGTTCACGTAGCCAATTGCCCCTGGCTCCTGCTTGATGGTGGCGGCTACGCCCTCATTCCCTTGGGCTCCAATGCCAACAGGCCACTCGACAGAAGTACCAGCACCGGCTGTCCAATTAGGGCAAACAGTTCTGATGTGGTTGGTGAACACAAAGGTAGTCCCAGAACCATCAGAGCGGTGTACCCAGGTGATGTCCAGGGGTGGCAGCTTGTTTGCTATACCTGGGTTCTCGGCCTTGATGCGAATGTCGTCCCAGCGAGTGATCTCGCCGGTCACGATGCCGCAGTAGGTTTTCCGCTTCAGGATGAGCTCTCCGCCTTCAATGCCGGGCAGGTTATAGGCAAACTCGATGGACCCTCCCGCCAGAGGCAACTGTAGGGGCTCATAGCCGTATTTAGCTCGGAAGCTTTCCAGGCGAGCACCGGAGAAAGGCGCCTCGGAAGCGCCGAAGTCCACAGTGCCATTGATCACCTGCTCTAGGCCAGCACCACTCCCGACAGACTGATAGCTGACTTGCACAGTGGGGTCTACGGTGCGGTTGTAGGCGTCAAACCAACGTTGCAGCAAAGGAGCCGCAAAGGTCGCGCCCGCCCCGGAGATTTGCACGGTTTGGGCTTGAGCCGAGGTCGCTGTTAGAAATCCTACTGTTAGAGCGGTGAGGGAGAAAGCAGAAAGCAGGGTTCGCATAGGTAATATCTGTGGCGAATCAACATTTTCAACCCTATAACCTCAAAGTTAACAGAGGGATATCTAAAGGTTAACTTTGGGTTAAGTCAAGAGAAAAAAATCGATATTTTTGAGTGTGCTGGCTCGTTTCCAAACCTCGATTTTCCATCTGGTGGTCTTGGCCAGTTTGGATTTCAGCAAAATCAGGATCCTGGAGCCCAGGATCCGCGAAAAGGCTTATGCTGCTGAACTTCTATCTCATTTGACAACCAATCAAACGGACACAACTTGAATAAGAGCTAAGCTTAGACGGCTGCAAAAAAACTCGATCCAGATCCAAGATGTGTAAAATTTGATACAAAGATGTTGCTCCCCTCTCGGCAAGCTTGGACATGATTTCAGCAGGGCGGGAAAAGCTCTGGCCAGAGCTTCTTCCGACTTTTGACAGAGAGAATTGGTTAGAAGATAGACTCCAACCTTCTAGACGTGGGGCAGCTCTACATGTTCCCCGAGCAGAGAAAGATCTGGGCTCTAGGCTGGGATCCGCCCGCCCCCCATGAGGTACAGCAGGGCCATGCGCACCGCCACGCCGTGGGTGACCTGCTGCTCAATCAGGTTCAAGCCGGGATCCTCCATCACCTCGGAGCTGAGTTCCACACCGCGATTGACCGGGCCGGGGTGTAAAACCCTCACCTCTGGGTGGCACAGGCGCAGCCGCTGCCGCGTGAGGCCGAAAAGGTGGTGGTATTCCTGCAGGCTGGGGAGAAGGAACTCGCCCATGCGCTCCTGTTGCAGGCGTAGGGTGATAACAAAACGCGCCCCTTCGAGGGCAGGCTCTAGCTGCCAATGGACAGGGAGCGTGTGGCCGGGTACAAACTGGGCAAAATCTTTGGGCAATAGGGTGGGAGGGCCGGCTAAGTGAACCTCAGCTCCGGCAGCCACCAAGGCATAGATATCGGAGCGGGCCACCCGCGAGTGGAGAATATCGCCGACAATGGCAATTTTGATCCCTTGCAGCAACTCCAGACGGGGACGCCGGGGATCCAGATGGCTGCAGAGGGTAAACAAATCCAGCAAACCTTGGGTGGGATGTTCGTGCAGTCCATCCCCGGCATTGAGAACGCCCACAGGGGATCCGCGGCGGTCGATCTCGGCAGCTAATTGTTGGGGCACTCCTGCCTGGGCATGGCGAACGATTAAGAGATCGGATCCCATGGCCAGAAAGGTGCGGGCCGTATCCAAGAGCGTCTCCCCTTTGCTCAAGGAAGAGGTGCCTGGGGAAAAGTTGAGCACATCTGCCGAAAGGCGCTTGGCCGCCAGCTCAAAACTGGTACGGGTGCGGGTGGAAGGCTCGAAGAACAGCGTCACCACCACCTTCCCCTGCAAGGTGGGCACCTTGGGCAACCGCCGCGTCAACACCTCCTGGAAGCTGGCAGCGGTTTGCAAAACGATTTGATATTCTTCGGGGGTAAAGTCCGCCAAGCCCAGGACATGTTGCCGCTGCCAAGCCATAGGGGATCCTCAAATGCCCAGGCGGGCAAAGATCTCGTCCAAATGGGTTAGGTGGCGCCGCGGATCAAAACAAGCCTGCAGTTCCGCCTCGCTGAGGTGAGCCATCACCCGGGGATCCGCCAGCAGATTGGCGCGGAAATCCCCGCCGGGCTGGTTCCAGGCGCGGTGAGCATTTTCCTGCACCAGGCGGTAGGCTTCCTCGCGGCTAAGGCCCTTCTCCACCAAAGCCAGCAGCACCTGCTGGCTGAAGATGACGCCGCCGTAGAGGTTGAGATTGCGCTCCATGTTGCGGGCGTGAACCTGCAGGTGGCGCACCAGGTCGGCCATGTTCACCAGCAGGTAGTGGCAGAGAATGGAGGCATCCGGCAGGATGACCCGCTCTACGGAGCTGTGGGAGATGTCCCGCTCATGCCAAAGGGGGATGTTTTCCAGAGCCGGAAGGGCATACCCCCGCAGGAGGCGGGAAATCCCGGTTAGCTGTTCAGATTTGATGGGGTTGCGCTTGTGGGGCATGGCAGAGGATCCCTTTTGGCCGGGGGCAAAGTACTCCTCAGCCTCCAGTACCTCTGTTCGCTGCAGGTGGCGGATTTCAGTAGCAAAGCGCTCTAGGGAAGAGCCAATCAGAGCCAAGGTTTGCACGTATTCAGCGTGGCGATCCCGCGAGATTACCTGTGTCGAGGCTGTATCGGGCTTCAGGCCCAGGCGAGCGCAGGCCAACTGCTCCACCTGGGGAGGCACGTTGGCGTAGGTGCCCACGGCGCCAGAGATCTTGCCCACCGCCACCACTTCCCGCAGGCGAGCTAGGCGCTCTTGGTGGCGCAGGCACTCGGCCAGCCACCCCGCCAGCTTAAAGCCAAAGGTAATCGGCTCGGCGTGAACACCGTGGGTGCGGCCGATCATGAGGGTGTAGCGGTGCTGCCGAGCTTGGTCGCGGATAGCAGCGATGAGGTCGGCCAGGCGGGCTTGCAAGATCTCCACCGAGGCCACAAGCTGCACGGCCAGAGCGGTATCCAACACGTCCGAGCTGGTCAGGCCCAGGTGGATGTAGCGCCCTGCCTCGCCCACGTGCTCGTTGAGGTTGGTTAAGAAGGCAATAACATCGTGCTTCACTTCCGCCTCAATTTCCAAAACCCGCGCCGGGTCAAAGGCGGCTTTGGCTCTGATCTCCTGCAGGGCTTCTTGCGGGATCCGCCCCAGCTCCGCTTGCGCTTCACAGACAGCCAGCTCCACCTGCAGCCAGGTCTGGAGCTTGTGGGCAGTGGACCAAATCTGGCCCATTTCGGGCAGAGTGTAGCGCTCGATCAAGGTGCCTTTTCCGTCGGTACAGTAGGATGAGCTAGGCTATTTTAGCTAAACCGCCGAGAAGCCCCGCCCTCTGTCCGTAGGACGTATGGCCTACGGCCCGCTGAAGCGAACGCGCTAGCGGCGCGGAGCGCTTGGGCCGGGATGAGAGGCGGGAGTACCTTGGTTCTCAATGTGCTGGCGCAATACCGAGACTGTCACCCCACCACATGAAGCGATGAAATAAGATTCATTCCACAGCACATTTTTCCGGTATATCTTGCTGATGTAATCCGCAAACTCGCTTCTCATCCTGCGACTAGAGACGGATTTGATGTTGTTTACCAATTTGGACAGATCCACCTGCGGGTAGTACTGGAACAGCAGATGAACATGGTCTGCCTCGCCGTTGAACTCAATAAGTTTGCAACCCCACTTTTGGCAAAGGTCATACATAACTTCATGTAATCGCTGCAGCATTTCGCTGGTAAATACCTTGCGACGGTACTTGGTGGTTAAGACCAAGTGTGCCTTCAAATCAGATACAGCTCTGCCGCTGGAAACAAAATCATGCTTCATGGCCGCTAATCCTGCTGGTGCTATAATCAGTGTAGCGGTTTCTGAGTACGCTTAAGATGAGGACTGCCTATCAGTACCGCCTGCGGCCTACGCCCAGTCAAGTTGTCCTGATGGAGCAATGGCTGGAGCTGTTGCGCAAGCAGTACAACTATCGGTTGGCAGAGCGGCTTAACTGGTGGGAACAAAACCGCTGTGATATAAACGCCTGCCCCTTAATCTGTCATTTGCCTGAGCTGAAAGACAAGCCTGATTTCTACTCCCAAAAACGGGACTTGGTGAATACCAAAGCAAGGTTCCCCGAATACCAAGCAATCCATTCGCAAGTCCTGCAAAACTGCATAGAGCGGGTGCACAAAGCATTCGACCGCTGGCTGAAAGGCGACCGTAACGGCAAGAGGGCAGGGAGGCCGAGATTCAAGGGGGCGGGCCGGTATCGCTCCTTCACCTTTCCCCAGGTAAAACAGGACTGCATTCAAGGGAAGTTTATTCATCTGCCCAAAATCGGAGCAATTAAGCTGATTCAGCACCGTCCGTTGCCTGACGGGTTTGTTATCAAGACTGCCACCATCACCCGTAAGGCTGATGGGTGGTATGTGACATTAAGCCTGCAAGATGCGTCCGTCCCCGAGTTTGAGCCTGCAACACTGGAGAACACGATAGGGATCGACATGGGGCTGGACTCCTTTTTGGTGACCGATACAGGGGAGTCCGTCCCAGTGCCCCAGTATTACCGCCGCGCCCAAAAGCGGCTGGAGAGGCTGCAGCGGTCATTATCCCGCAAGCAGAAAGGGTCAAACCGCCGCAAGAAAGCCTTAAGGCGAGTGGCTAAGGCACACCTCAAGGTGGCCAATCAGCGTAAAGATTTCCACTACAAAGTAGCCAAGAAGCTAGTAAGCAAAGGGAAGCATATTGCGTATGAGGCGCTCAACACCAAAGGTATTGCGAGAACCCGACTAGCGAAATCCATCTATGACGCTGGGTGGGGGCAATTCCTGCAAATTCTCGCAGTCAAGGCTGAAAGAGCTGGGCTGAGGGCGATTGCAGTGGATCCAAGCGGCACGAGCCAAGACTGTTCTCAGTGCGGTCAAAAAGTACCGAAAACCATTCGAGACAGAGGGCATTCTTGCCCGCATTGTGGGCTAGAGCTGAGCCGAGACCACAACGCGGCGATAAACATCAAATACAGAGCGGTGGGGCATCCCGTTCTTAAAGCTCAGGAAATGTCCTTCACAGGAGTCACTGAGAAGCCCGCACTCTTTCGCTTTAGCGGCGCGGAGCGCTTTGCGTTAGCATGAGTGCGGGAGTATGTCACCCTTTGGCGTCCCCCCTCGAGGAAAAGCCGCTGGGGGATCCCTGCGGGCTTGGCTTGCGGTGTCGAAGGAGCAGCAAGGAGTTTGCAGATGACCGTCGGAGCTGTGCCAACTCAGGGAAAAAGAGCTTGGACAGCCGAAGAATTCATGGCGTTGTCCAGGGAGGGACATCGCTACGAGATTGTTGATGGGAAGCCAATTGATATGGGAAGCGCGGGGGCACTCCATGGTTATGTCTGCAGCCTCCTATTGGCAGCTTTGACCCCCTACGTTTTGTCCAACAAGCTGGGGATCGTTTTAGATTCCAGCACTGCTTTTAAGATGAAGAGTGGAAATTGGCGCTCCCCTGACATCTCTTTTTTTGCTAAAGAACGCTTGCAGGGCATAGCTGAACTGCCCACAGGATTTTTGGAAGGCGCTCCAGATCTGGCTGTTGAAGTGCTTTCCCCCCGCAATACGGTTGAAGAAATTCATGACAAGCTGGTGGAGTACTTTGAAAATGGCAGCCGCCTGGTTTGGCTGGTTCACCCCAGCGAGCACTACGTCCTGGTGTATCGCAGCTCTCAAGAGCCTGACCGCCTCCTGAAATCGGTTGATCTTCTAGAAGGTGAAGAGGTTATTCCAGGATTTGCCCTGCCGGTGGCTCATCTATTCCAGAAGCTTTCCTTGTAACATCCCCCCGCCCTCACTCTAGCCAATAGAGCTTGGGCCTCCCAACCTTGCCATTGGGCATTCCTGCCCCGCGTCACAGAACGACTTGGCAGAGGAGTCGGTATCTCGACCCTGACTTTCCCGCCAGAGCGCGGAACTTGTAGCTCCCCGCACCCCTTGCAAGTTAAGTGCAGGGGGTTGCCCCTCTCGCCGACGGTCTATATTGAACTAGTTCGGGATCCGAAGAGCATGACTCTAGTCAATAATAAGCTCAACTATACTGAAAATAATGTATAATATGTTCAGTACGGATTACTACCAGTTGATCTTTCTGTTTACTTTCGAGTCTGCCAACATGGTAGCCAAAGCAAAGCAGAAAATTGGTAGTAAGACGACACGGAAACTGCGCTTTGGGTATTCTACTCAAAGCTTTGCGGGATACCGCCATTCTGGTTGGAAACAAACAGAATGCTATCGCTGCATAGTTGAACAGTGATGTTCAGCAGTGTTCAGCGTAAATGTATCAGGACGTCATTAGCGGTGCGGAGCACAATCAAGTGTCGATGGGGAAGGATAGCTCTGATAGGTTTCTTGGCAGCATTCCTCGCTCCTGCCCCTGCCATCTCTTTGCCTGCCTTCCCACCTCCTCCTGAGAAGACCTCGGCCCCAAACACCGCTTCCGAGTTCAACTGGCAGGGATCCCTCAAGTTGCTGCGGGGGGATCCCGTGGCTGCCCTGTCGGATCTGGATCGGGCGGTGCAGTTGGATCCCACCTATGCGCCGGCCTATGTGAACCGCAGCTACGTCTACAACCAGTTGCGCCAGCCGGAAGAAGCTCTGGCCGATGCGGAGCGGGCCATTCAGTTGAATGCAGGGATCCCAGAAGCCTACTTTAGCCGCGGGGTGGCCTATCTTCAGTTGGGGGATCGAGAAGCGGCGATGGCCGACTTTCGCCAGGCGTTGGCTCTCTTCTCCAAGAGTGGCAACTTTGCCGACCGAACCATCATGCAACAACTGCTGCGCCAGTTGGGGGTGGATTAGCCTTGAGTCTTTAGAGACTTGCGTTCTCCCAACCACTCTGATAAGGAAACTTCCTGAGCTTGCAGCCCAAAGACCTGACAGAACGACTCCACCAGCACCGGAGCTACGGCAGCCATCGTTACCTCCGGACAAAAGTGCACCAGGGATCCCACCGGGCGATCAGGGATCCCACAGGGCACGATGGCCTCGAAGGCAGCTAGATCCGGGCAGACGTTGAGGGCAAAGCCGTGGTAGGTCACCCAGCGGGAGACCTTGATGCCGATGGCCGCCACTTTGCGCCCCTCCACCCAAACCCCTGTGAGGCCAGGGATCCGCTCCCCCCGCAGGCCAAAGTGGGCCACAGTTTCAATAAGCACCTGCTCCAGTTGGCGCAGGTACCAGTGGAGATCCAGACGGTGGCGCCTGAGGTTGAGGATCGCATAACCAACCCACTGGCCTGGCCCGTGGTAAGTGACTTCGCCGCCGCGCTCTACCCGCAGGATTTCTGGCCCTTGTCCAGAGAGGAATTCTGGGCGGGCAGCTGGGGATCCTATCTGTCCAGCCAAGCTCTTGAGGAACTTGGGATCCGCCCCTGCCCCCAGGGTGTAGACCGGCGGGTGGGTGAGCAGTAGGAGCCCATCTGGCAGCTGCGGATTGCAGATCAGGCGAGCCACCCTGGCTTGCTGCCAAGCCCAAGCGGTGCGATAGGGCACCTCTCCCGCCAGGTGAACCTCCAGAGGCGGAGATCCCAAAGAGCGCTCAAACACCTGCGAGGACATCTCAAAGACGGTTTTGCTGGAGAGCTCGCTGTGCCACCAGAAGATGACCAAAAGACCCCATCCCAGCAACGTCCACCTAGCCTACCGGCAGGTTGACCTGCGCCCGCAACCGCTCCAACAAGGCGCGAGGCTGCAACAGCCCCTCGATACGGTCAACCGGCTTCCCGTCTTTGAACAGGATGAGGGTTGGCACGGCGTAGATACCCCAGCGGGCAGCAATATTGGGGTACTTTTCTGTGTCAATCTTTACGAAAGAGATGGCGTCACCCACCTGCGGCTTCACCTGCTCCAGCACCTGGGCCATCACCTGACAGGGACCACACCAAGTGGCGTAAAAATCCACCAGGATGGGGGTTTTGGATCCCTGAATCATGTCGTCAAAGCTTTTGAATTGCTGTTTGTGCGCCATAGGAAACTCCAAGGGTGTTCTGAAAAGCCTGAGATGAAATCTATTTGTAAGCTAACTGTTTGAGATTAAAAATTGGTGTGGAGATCTCGCCGCAGCCTGCTTCGGTTTCCCGGTAGGATGGCTAGGGTTCAGGAGAAGAGCTAGAGCGTACCCGTAGTCTAGGGTGTTGTGGTGGACAAAGGGGCAGACTTTAGCAGGGTTTAAGGACTTGGAGGAGTGGGATCCCGATGGCAACAAGTAGCAGCATGGTGAATCGTGGCGTGTTGGCTGCAGTGCTGGCCGGGGTAGGACTCAGCCTATGGGGGGCTTGGCGTTGGCTGTGGGATCCCTGGGGCTGGGCTCAGGTAGTGGCCGGGTTGCTGCTGAGTTTGGGCAGCTTGCTCTACTGGCTCAAGACCCGCCCCGCCGATCACCTGGTGGTGGAGCCCCAAGGCTGGCGCATCAGCCGCCACACCCCCGAGCACTGGGTCATTCAAGCGGAGTTTGTGGCTCGCAACCTCAACCCCCTTTTGGAAGTCACCTTGGCCCAGGTGGAGCCGCGACTGCATTTGCTCAGCGCCGGATCCCTAGAAGGCATTCACACCCGCCTACGCCTGCGCTCTCGCCATCCGGATCTTCCCCCCCGCCAAGACAACTACTGGCAGGCCTACATCATCACCCCCCAGAACCAGACTGGCCTAGAGGTTGAGATCGAGCTGAAGGGGGAAGGGCTGGCCCATTTGCGCTCTGCCTGGCTGGAGTTGGACTACATTCAGTACGGGCGGCAGCGGCGCACCCTCAAGACCAGCCATCTCATCCTGCCGTTGCAGGAGGTGGAGCCCTTGCCAGAGCTGAACTGGCAGCAGCAGGGATCCCTCCTTTGGGCCCCTGTTCCCACCCATCTGCTGACCCCCAGCGATGACTTGGCCGAGGTGCTACGGCGGTATGTAGGCCCTCACATCCAGCCCGGCGATATGGTGGCCATCTCGGAAAGCGCCGTGGCTATTGTCCAGGGCAACTTCCGCCATCCCCTGCAGGTGCAGCCCGGCTGGCTGGCCCGCACCCTGTGCTACTTCTTCCCCTCCAAGACCAGTCTTTCAAGCTGCTACGGGATGCAGACTTTGATCGACTGCTCCGGGGCCTGGCGGGTGGTGTGGGCTTTTGTGGTGGGATCCCTGGCCAAACTGCTGGGGATCCCGGGGGTCTTTTATGCCCTGGCGGGGGAGCAGGCCGATCTCATCGACGACGTTACTGGCACCCTACCTCCCTATGACCAGTTCATCGTGCTGGGGCCGCGGGATCCGGCCAAGTTGGTGGGGGATCTGCATCGGCAGACGGGCTACGAAGTGGCCATCGTGGATGCCAACGATCTGGGGCAGGTCAAGATCCTGGCAGCCAGCCCCGGCGTAGAGCGGGAGCTGGTGGAGCAAGCCCTGGGCAAGAACCCCGCCGGCAATGCCGCCGAACAGACCCCCCTTGTGCTGATCAGGCAGAGGCCATCTGACTAGAGGTGGCTTGAGATCTCAGAGCCTGCATAGCCTCGTGGGTGGAGAGGAAGAAGCGCTCAGCGCCCACTTTCTCCACAAACCCAGCCTTTTGGAGGCGATCCATTACCGGCCCCTTCACCTCGGCCATAGCAAAGCCCACCCCTGCCTGCTGCAAACGTTCCACCAACTGGGTCAGCACTTCCAAAGCGCTGCCGTCGATGAAGTTGATGGCGCTGGCAACGAGCAGCACCTGCTCCACTGTGGGTCGCGCCGCCACCTCTCGCAGCAGATACTCCTGCAAGTAGGCTGCGTTGGCAAAAAACAGGCTCTCGTCCACCCGCACTGCCAAGATACGGGGATCGGTAATCACCTCATGGCGCTGCACGTTGCGGTAGTGCTCCGTACCGGGCACCTGACCCACGATGGCAATGTGAGGACGGCTAGCCCGCCAAAGAAAGAGCAGGATGGAGACTAACACCCCTATTCCGATCCCTTGCTCCACTCCGATCCCCAGCACACTGGCAAAGGTTACCAACCAAACCAGGGCATCGCCACGGTCGTAGCGCCAGCTTTGCAGCAGGGGGTGAAAATCCACCAGGGCCAGCACCGCCACCAGAACAATGGCCGCCAGGGTGGTCTGGGGCAAGAAGGTGAACAGGGGCATCAGCCAGATGACCGTCAAAGCCACCAACAGGCCGGTGATTAGGGAGGCCAGGCCACTGTTGGCGCCTGCTTGAAAGTTCACCACCGACCGGCTGATGCCTCCCGTTACCGGATAGCCGCCACTGCAGGCTGCTGCCAAGTTGGCTGCCCCCAAAGCCACCAGATCTTGGTTGGGATCCACCTTCTGCCGCCGCTGGCTGGCCAAGGACTGCCCCACGGCATAGCTCTCCGTGAAGCCCACCAAGCTAATGGCCAAGGCGGTGGGCAGAAGCGCTGTCCACTGTCCCCAGCTCAACGAGGGAAAGCCCAAGGGGGGCAACCCGGAAGGAATGGAGCCAACAACAGATACCCCTGCCCTCTCCGAGAGGTTTAGGCCCCAGACCAACAGGCTGGTCACGAGCACAGCCGCTAGCGGTGCCCCCTTGGTCAAAATCAAGGCCCAACCTGGAGGCACACCCCAACGCCGCAGTTGGTGGGGCAACTTTCGCTGAGCGTACACCAGCAGGGATACGACCAGCAGCCCTAGGCCAAAGGTTGCCCAGTTCACCTTGTCCAGGCTTTGCCACAGCCGCTGCACCAACAGCAAGAAGGACTCCGTATTGGCGATCTTGACCCCCAGGAGGTGGCGGAGCTGGCTGAAGCCGATGATCAAGGCCGCCGCGCTGCCAAAGGCAGTCACCACCGTGTGGCTTAAGAAATTGGCCAAAAACCCCAGCCGCAACAACCCCATGGCCCCCTGGACCAGACCCACCTCCAAGGCCAGCCCCAAAGCCAACTGTCCATACTCCGGGCTGCCCGGCAAGGACTCCGTCCCGCTGACGCGACCGGCCAGCGGCTCTAACCCTGCCGCCACCAAGAGGGAGATGATGGCCACCGGCCCTACCGCCAAGGCGCGGCTGGATCCCAGTAGTCCATAGACGATCACCGGCAAAATACTGGCGTACAGGCCCACTTGGGGGGGCAACCCGGCCAACAGGGCATAGGCCATGCTCTGGGGCACCAACAGAATGGCCACCACAAGGCCGGCGATCAGATCTCCCGGCAAATCTGATCGTTGATAGTGGAAGACCCAAAGAGACTCCTTAGCAAAGGGCAGGTACCGCGCCAGGATCCCCTGCCCCCCAGAGGAAGTAGAAGGGATCCCACTCATAGCGCCTGACCTCGGTTCCAGGGCATGCGAGCCAAGAGCAGAGCCATGCCACAGGTGTTGGTTACACCCGCAAACACCAGCCCAGCGCCCACAAAGCCACTCAGCAGCAGCCACCAGGGGTTGACAAAGGCCCCCAGAAGGGTTCCGGTGAGCACCAGGGATCCCGCCGCAATCTGCACCTGCCGCATGATGGAGATGGGCGCATTTTGGGTGCGGGTAACGGGCAGCTTGGCCGCTTTCCAAGCCTCGATCCCGCCCTTGAGGCTAATCACCTCCGGCCAGCCGCGGTCTAGCAACTGACAACCGGCGCGGATGGAGCGGCTGCCCATGCGGCAGTGCAACACCACCGGCTTCTCTGGCGTGGAAGCAGGCACTTTGGCCGGGTCAAAGGTAGATAGGGGCATGTTGATGGCCGCCGGGATCCGCTCATCGGCATATTCTCCCGGCTCCCGCACATCAATGAGCTGGACTCGCCCCTGATCCAGCCACTGTTTTAAGGTCAGGGCATCGATCTCCTTGAGACGGGGATCCCGTTCTTGCGAAGCGGAAGGGATAGGGTTTTGTTGGGTTACGGTCATGGTTGTCTCCTTGCTTCTAGCGTTGTCTAAAATGCAAAATGCAGCGATTTTTGGGATTAATCCCCCTCCTCAAGCAAATGACTTGGCTCACCGGGGTAAAACCGGCTATCCAGGATTTGCTCTGAGGAATAAGGGCAGGTTTTGGGGAAAATCTTTCTGGGCAGCTTGGTCTCCTCCAGGGCCAGCTTCAGCGCTCCCAAGTAAGACTTGGAGATGGCCTCTGGCAAATAGGGCTTGAGACTTGGGCTTTCTTCAAGAAGCTCCAGAACTTCCTGCCGCTGCAGCTGGAGGGTGAGGAGCCAGCTTGCGGATCTCCCCTCTGGCTGGTACTCCCACTTGAGGAGATGCCCAACCAAAACTGCAAGTCGGTTTCGCAGTTCCTGCCGCTGTTGCCTGCCCAACGATTCAATCTCCTCGACTAAATTGGGCAGATCCAGCTTCTCCCAGGCCCCATCCCGCAGAAATTGAGCTTGTTGCTGGATCCAAGCGTAGAAATCGCTCTCATAGAGACTTTCTCGATCCACGCTCAAACTCTCCATTTCTGGCAAGCCAATTGAGAGAAGGTTACCCAGAGCAGCGGGCCCTCACCATCGGAGTTTCACATGGGCTCCCCAGCCGGCGGGGGCTTACCCTGCACCTCGCTGCCCAGAAGGAATTAAACCGCTGCTGCCACTTGGCCGCACTGCTCGTTGGCCGGCACCGCTTCCTGGATCTTCTTCGGCTGGGGCAGGTTGAGGCTGTTCATCAGGGCAATGAAGCTCTCACGGGAACGCAGGTTGCCCGTTTCCGGATCCACAAAGCGCGGGTTCCAGCGCTTCTCCTCGCCAATGGTGGAGACGGTGTGCCCGCGATAGTCGTGGCCGGGGTAGACCAAAGTCTCGTCGGGCAGCGTAAACAAGTGCTGGGTAACATGGTCGTACATCAGGCCGGGATCCCCGCTTTGGAAATCCGTGCGCCCACAGCCGCGGATCAGCAGGGCATCTCCGGTAAGGACGCGATCCCCATTGACGCGGTAGGTCATGTGGCTGTCGGTGTGGCCCAGGGTAGCGATGGCTTCAATGACGACGGATCCCACTTGCAGCGTTTCCCCATGACCGATGAAACGATCTGCACATTGAGCCTTGGCCTGTACTGGCACCACCCCTTGGCAACCGGTCAGTTCCCGCAGCTTCCCGGTTCCCGTGATGTGATCCGCGTGAACGTGGGTTTCCAGGCAGTACTTCAAGGTTAGACCCAATTCCCGAATCAGCTTCAAATCCCGCTCCACCTGCTCCAGTACCGGATCCACCAGGGCGGCCTCGCGAGTTGTCGGATCCGCGATTAAATAGGTGTAGGTGCTTGTTTCTGCGTCGAACAGTTGGCGAAATAGCATAGTGCCCTCCTGTCTGGTATCGAAAGCCCGACGTGAACTTGGACTTTCTAGGAACACTATATAACTATCTAGTGTTAAAATCAAGTTGACGAACGGCGCAAGCAGGTTTGTTGATGGGAGAAAGCCGGTGAGCAGAGCGGATGTGAATGAGTGTCGCACGATCCTGACGCCGCAGGTTCTCGACAGCGTGGCAGAGTACTTCAAGGTTTTGGCGGAACCCAGCCGCCTGCAGATCCTGTGTCAGTTGCGCTCGGGGCCCAAGAACGTCACCCAAATCTTGGAAGCTACGGGTATGGGCCAGGCCAATGTTTCCAAGCACCTGAAAATCTTGGCGCAGGCAGGGATCGTCAGCCGTCAGCCCAAGGGGGTGAGTGTTTATTACCAAATTGCGGATCCCATGTGCTTTGAGCTGTGTGAAGTGGTATGTCGGCAGTTGGTGAGTCGGCTGCAACAGCAAGCCCGCCAACTGGAGCCGCTGGCAGCCATTCACCCAGGTCAACCGAGCTGAGGCGAAAATGGTTCTCAAATGGGTTGGGATTTCGCGAGCACCTGATGATTAGTCCAGCCCCAGCCGCCGACGAAAGTAAGGGATGGTCTGTTGCAGCCCAACTTGCAGCGGGATCCGAGGCTCCCAACCCAAGAGGGCGCGGGCTTTGCCAATATCCGGCTGCCGTTGTCTGGGATCGTCCGTCGGCAGAGGCCGGTAAACGATGGGAGAAGGGCTGCCGGTGAGGGCGAGCACCTGCTGGGCCAGCTCCAGGATCGTGAACTCCTCTGGGTTGCCCAAGTTAAAGGGTCCGGGGTAGGGGCTGTTCATCAGCCGGATCAAGCCTTCCACCAGGTCGGAGATGTAGCAAAAGCTGCGGGTCTGGGATCCATCCCCATAGACCGTCAGGGGATCCCCGCGCAGGGCCTGGACGATAAAGTTGCTCACCACGCGGCCATCGTCCTCCCGCATGGCGGGGCCGTAGGTGTTGAAGATGCGGGCCACCCGGATCTCCGTCTGGTATTGCCGCTGCCAGTCGAAGGTGAGGGTTTCCGCCAAGCGCTTGGATTCGTCGTAGCAGGCCCGCGGGCCGATGGGGTTGACGTGGCCCCAGTAGTCTTCCGGTTGGGGATGCACTTGGGGATCCCCGTACACTTCTGAAGTCGAGGCCAGCAGGAACCTCGCTCCCGTTTTCTGGGCCAGTTGCAGCAGGTGGTAGGTGCCCCAGAGGCTGGTGCGGATGGTGCGGATGGGATCCGCTTGGTAGTGGGGGGGAGAAGCGGGGCAAGCCAGGTGGTAGATCTGCTGGATCCCAGCCTCTGCCAAAGCGGGCGGCAGGGGCTCGGCAACGTCGTGCCAGATGAGCTGAAAGGCGGGGTTGTCCAGATGGGCCTGGACATTGAGCTGCCGGCCTGTGGAGCCGTTATCCAGGCAAATGACCCAGTGGCCTTCTTGCAGAAGGCGGGTTACCAAGTGGGATCCGATAAATCCCAGGCCACCCGTAACCAGGATCTTCATGATTTCCCCTGATTTCCCCAGCACCTACCAGCCCACTCCAATGAGGGTTATGCCCGCCTGCCGCACCGCCTCCCGATCCAGACAGTTACGGCCATCGATGAGCAAGGGCCGCCGCATCAGCTCTGCAATCCGTCGGTAATCCAGCGACAAAAACTCCGGCCACTCCGTCACCAACACCAGGGCATCGCAGTCCTGGGCCAGGCGAAACACATCCGTTTCCACCACCACATGGGCCAACCCCTCCCGCATCCCCGAGGCGGATACAATTGGATCATATGCCTTGACCTTGGCCCCCAGACGGTGGAGTTGTTCGATCAAAGTCAGGGAAGGGGCATCCCGCAGGTCGTCGGTGTGGGGTTTAAACGTGAGGCCCAAAAGGCCAACGGTTTTACCCTTGAGCACCTTGAGGGCTTGCTGCAGCTTTTCCACCAAACGTTGCCGCTGTTCTCGGTTGACCTCCACCGTGGCCCGCAACAGCTTGGCCTCATAGCCGTAGTCAGCAGCGGTTTGAATGAGAGCCGCCAGATCTTTGGGGAAGCAGCTTCCGCCCCACCCTATGCCGGCGTTGAGAAAGGCGCGGCCAATGCGCCTATCTAGGCCGATCCCTTCTGCCACCTGGGTGATGTCGGCGCCGGTGCGCTCACAGATGTTGGCCATTTCGTTGATGAAGCTAATCTTGGTGGCCAGGAAGGCGTTGGCGGCATACTTGATCATTTCGGCAGAAGCCAGGTCGGTCACCAGCAAAGGCACGGGATCCCCTTGCAGGCCCTGCTGGCGGTTGAGGATGGGTTCATACAGCTGCCGCATGATTTCAATGGCGCGGGGGCTGTTGGAGCCAATCACAATGCGATCCGGGTAGAAGGTATCTTGGATGGCACTGCCCTCCCGCAGAAACTCGGGGTTGCTCACCACGTCAAACTGCGGCGTCCAAGGGGAGAGCTCTAAGGTGAGAGATCTGGCCTCAGGATCCCTCCCCACTTCTCGGCTGCTCAGCCGCTGCTTGGCGGCTTCGGCGGCCCCGTCCAGAATGAGCATGCGCACCCAGTCCCCAGAGCCAATGGGCACAGTGGATTTGTTGACAATGACTCGATAGCGCTCGTCCAGATGCTGGCCAATTTCCCGCGCCACTGCTTCCACGTAGCGCAGATCGGGATCCCCGCTGGGCAGGGCCGGGGTGCCCACGGCAATAAACACCACCTCGCTGGCCTGGATCCCAGAGCCCAGATCGGTGCTAAAGTGCAGCCGACCCGCCGCAGTTCCCTCCCGCACCAGCTCTTCCAGGCCGGGCTCGTAGATGGGCAGGCGACCCCGCTGCAGCCCTTCAATCTTGGCGGGGTTGTTGTCCACACAGATAACGCTATTTCCTAGGTGAGCCAGGCAGGCTCCTGTTACCAGGCCCACGTATCCAGCCCCTACTACGGCAACGTGCATACTCAGCGTTTGCTCCCGAACGGATGGCCCCCATGCCCCCGCAGCTCACCGTTAGGATACCCCACTCCCCTGGGATCCCTTACCCCCATTGAGGTCGGTGGCAGAATAAAGCAGGACATCTGCGGATCCCTGCTCGAGCTGCAGTGAGCTTTCTGGATTCTGCTGCCATAGCCAGCCGCCGCCAGCGCCAAGTGCAGAGGGTGCTGTACGTCACGCTAGGGCTAAATGTCCTGGTGTTTCTGATCAAGTTAATCCTGGGGCTGACGACGGGATCCCTAAGCCTCATTGCCGATGCCCTGCACAGCTCCACCGACAGCGCCAGCAACATTTTGGGCTTGGTGGCCATGCGCTTTTCTTCGCCAGAGCCCGATGCTGACCATCCCTACGGCCATCGCAAGTTTGAAGCCATTGGAGCGCTGGGGATCGCCGCCTTTTTGGGGATGGCCAGCCTGGAGATCCTGCGCACAGCCGTGGAGCGGTTTTGGGAGCCCCAGCCCCACCTGCAGATCGATGAGCTGACCTTGGGGATGATGGTGGGCGTGCTGGGCATTAATGTCTTTGTCACCCTCTACGAGCACCGCTGGGGCAAAGCTCTGTCCAGCTCGCTGCTGTTGGCCGATGCGCGCCATACCCTCAGCGACGTTGGGGTGACGCTGACAGTGTTGCTGGGGTTGGCCGGCATGCATTATTGGGGGATCCCTTGGCTGGATCAAGCCCTGGCTTTGCCGGTGGCGCTGCTGGTGCTCCGAAGCGGCTGGGAAGTGCTGCAGGAGAATCTTCCCTACCTCACCGACCGGGTGGCGATCCCCTCTGAGGCCCTGCGGGATCTGATCCTGAGCGTGCCAGGCGTGCTCGACTGCCATGACATCACTTCCCGCGGCATCCCCGGGGAGATAGTCTTTATCGAGATGCACCTGGTGGTGGAGCCACAGGACATTGAGTCCGCCCACCGCCTCGCTGAGGAAGTCGAACACCTCCTGCAAGGGCGCTACGGGCCAGCGCGGATCCTCATCCACCTGGAGCCCCGCTCCCATATCGAACAACCCTAGCAGGAGCTCGCCACCTGCCAACAGATAGCCTAGCCAAACCTTAGGGATCCTGATGTTTCCAAAAGAACACCAAAACGGTATCAACGCCTCTGCGAGCGTCCCTCAAAATCTCGGAAAAGCCCATTCTTTCGTCGGATCCCTCGACGCCTTGTGCCACAAGGCTTTCCGGCCCCAAAACCCCCTCGCCGAAACTCTTTTTGCCCCCTTTTTTCCGGATCCCTCGCAAACGGGTCTTGCATCCCTTGCCCTGCTTGGCTTTAATAGGGGTGGAGTTCCCCCTTCGGGGGGATCCCTAGAAATTGGAAACACGGACTACCAGCTAATCGTCCAACTTCCCTGACCCCAGGTGGTTCCCCCTTCGGGGGGATCCCTAGAAATTGGAAACAAGCGTTCCTCAACCAGAGAGTCAAGGGTTGCTGTCGTTCCCCCTTCGGGGGGATCCCTAGAAATTGGAAACTGCGATATTTACTTTGAATGGTTAACGTCAATTAAGTTCCCCCTTCGGGGGGATCCCTAGAAATTGGAAACAAACAAAGTCTGACTGATGATTCATATGACAGAGGTTTCTCAGGTTCCCCCTTCGGGGGGATCCCTAGAAATTGGAAACTCTTGGCTAAATTCCTCAGAGTCAATGGTGTAGTCATCGTTCCCCCTTCGGGGGGATCCCTAGAAATTGGAAACCCAGTGGAGCCTGGTCCACTCCACTGGTAGGACAAGAAGTTCCCCCTTCGGGGGGATCCCTAGAAATTGGAAACCTCTAACGAAAACCGCGGACTTACAGTGAGCGATGTTGAAGTTCCCCCTTCGGGGGGATCCCTAGAAATTGGAAACAAGTTAGAAAGCATCCAGTTGATCTCCTCTTGGCTGTAATCTGTTCCCCCTTCGGGGGGATCCCTAGAAATTGGAAACTGTGCGAACTCATCTGGCCCCACTTCGAAGCGTGGTGCCGTTCCCCCTTCGGGGGGATCCCTAGAAATTGGAAACACCGCCCACGATGGAGCGGGCCAGTTGTCCTCGGTGGTTGTTCCCCCTTCGGGGGGATCCCTAGAAATTGGAAACACTCCCTTTTCTGTCAGCTGGAAACGCTTTCTGAAGTGGTTCCCCCTTCGGGGGGATCCCTAGAAATTGGAAACCTGAGAAGTACTTGCTCAATCCTTTTGAGCTCATCAGGTTCCCCCTTCGGGGGGATCCCTAGAAATTGGAAACCCCATCAAACTCTGCGGAACCGACGGTCACTATGTAGTGTTCCCCCTTCGGGGGGATCCCTAGAAATTGGAAACGTGAAGGGGCTTTCTGCCTCGATCTCGATGTTCTGGGGGTTCCCCCTTCGGGGGGATCCCTAGAAATTGGAAACTGTGTGGTAACCCAAAAGCACCGAGCTGTATACACGGATCCGCGTTCCCCCTTCGGGGGGATCCCTAGAAATTGGAAACCCCACGGGATCCCAGACAGCCCGGAGAAGCGCTGTGGCCAGGTTCCCCCTTCGGGGGGATCCCTAGAAATTGGAAACTTCTTGTACGTGCCTCCCCGGCGCAGGACGCCGTTCAGTTCCCTCTTCGGGGGGATCCCTAGAAATTGGAAAAGAAATTGGAAAAGAAATTGGAAGCGAACTGAAGCTGGGCCTGGTTATCAGGCGGGCAGCGAAAGCAACGGCTGAAACGCTCCAGAAATCGGCCTGCTGGCTGGGGAAAGTCTGGGAAAGTGAGGTCTGGATCCCCGGCAGCCACCGCTGCCCAAAAGTAGCGCAATTGTGGGGCCAAGGCTTGTGCCTGTTCCAAAGGCAAATTCAGCGGTGCGGAGGTTAAAAACTTAACCACCGCTGGTTCGCTGCGCTGGGCCATCCACTCCCGGGAGAACGCTTGCAAATCGGGCCAATCGGGCAGAGATCCCACCCGGTAGCTCTGGATATGGACTTGGATTCCGGTCTCTCGATCCGACCGGAGCTCGACAAGGCGGTAGGGGTGGGGAAAGCTGACCAAAGAGCCGGTGGTAATGTCGTAAACCCCCCCTCGTCGGGCGATGTGCTGGATGTGCAGATGTCCGGTGAACACCAGTTGCACCCCATAAGCTTGCAGCAGCCGCCGCAACTGAGAGGCATTCTCCAGCATGTAGCGACGCCCCCAGGGATGGAGAGACTGGCCGCGCAGATGCTCGACCACATTATGGTGCACCATCAGCAGCACCAGCTCTTCCTCGGCTGCCGCCAATTCTTTCTCCAGCCAGGTCAGTTGTTCTGGGGTTAGACACCCCACCAATTGACCCTGAGCATCAAAATGGTTGGAATTGAGGCCGATCAAACGGATCCCTGGCCGCAGAACCCGGCTGTAATCCAAAGACTGCCCATCCTCGTAGCCAAAAGCTCGGTAGTAGCGGGGAAAATCCGCCAAACCAATAGAGCGCCCGCTGGCCTCGGGCTGGGGCACATCGTGGTTGCCGGGCACCACAAAAGCCGGAAAGGGCAGTCGAGCCAGCCGCTCTGCCAGCCATGCATGGTTTTCCGGCTCCCCATGCTGGGTCAGATCCCCCGGCAACAGCAGAAAATCCAGAGGCAACTGCACCAGATGCTGCAAAACCTGTTCCAGAGCCGGGATGCTCACCTCTACCAGGTGAAATCGGCTGGGGTGATCCCAAAGGGTGGAAGGGAGGGCGACGTGGGGATCGCTCACCACAGCAAAGCGGATCTGCACGGATTACTCCCCTTGACAACAGCAAGCAGACAAAGCCTTCGGCCCACCGGGGGGGCAAGCGCTTCTGCTATTCTGGCATCCATCACGGGATCCCGATTATCTCAGGAGCACAGCATGGTGGCCCAGGTGATTACCATCGATCACCCTCTGGTGCAGCACAAGCTCAGCCTCATGCGCCGTGTTGAAACTACAACCGCCGACTTCCGAGCGCTGATGCGGGAGATCAGCCTCTTGATGGCCTACGAGGTGACCCGCGATCTGCCCCTCAAGCTACAGCCCATTCAAACCCCGATGGCCCCAATGTTGGCGCCGATGTTGGCGGCAGAGAAAAAGTTGGTGCTTGTCTCCATCCTGCGGGCCGGCCAAGGGCTCCTCGACGGCATGCTGGAGCTGATCCCATCAGCACGGGTGGGGCATATCGGCCTATATCGGGATCCCCATACCCTGATCCCCATCGAGTACTACTTCAAGGTGCCCACCGATATCGAGGATTGTGAGGTGCTGGTGGTGGATCCAATGTTGGCCACCGGCCATTCGGCAGCAGCGGCTGTAGCGCGCCTACGCCAAACCCGACCCCAGTCGATCCGCTTCATCTGCCTGGTGGCCGCCCCAGAAGGGATCCGGTATTTCCACGAACAGAACCCAGATGTGCCAATCTATACCGCTGCTGTAGACGATGGCCTAGACGAGCACGGCTACATCCTCCCCGGCCTAGGAGATGCAGGGGATCGCCTGTTCGGCACCCGCTGATGGGAGAGTGCCATGCCTACAGCACCCTATGTTGCTGCGCCACAGTAAACTACCCGGCTCCGACCGCTAAGCGGTACGGAGCGGGCTTTCAGTAGCCCTGAGCCCGCTCTGCTCTACCAGAGAACAAAACAAGCCCGAACCTCTAGGCTGGTTTACGACAGCCCCCAAAAGCGCAATCACATTCGCACCATTCAAATCCGCATCCCCTTCCCATCCACAGTGCCCAC
>NZ_JBSSBV010000032.1:0-30880 GCF_054059115.1 Thermostichus sp. MS-CIW-26 | reverse complement strand
AACTCGGACGTGAAACGCATCAGCGGCGAACCTACTGGCAGGGCGACCTGCTGGCAACCTAGCTCGGTGCCAGGCCCACCACCCTAACCCAATCAAGAGGAACCCAATCAATAGGGGGGTTGGCTTCCGTCAAGCCTCTCTACCTGAAAGCTGACACCATTGGGTGAAGGCAAGCTAGTGAGGTAACAGTTTTGTCGACCATTAGCTTGCCATGTTACCTGCTCTACACCAGTTGGCTCGTTCTGCCAGAGCGGTCTTCGTGTACGGCATGGGAGAGGGGGGGATGTAATCCAACTTCACGATCCCTATCCGTAGTTACTCTTGGCATCTATCGACATCTAGCAGCAGCAGTGAGCTTGCAGTCGGGGTTACGAGGGATCCTCAGCCCACAGGTGATCGACGAACCGAGGGGAGTGGGAGAATCCCTGGCGGACACGGAGGCTTTGATCCAGGTTTGGCATGGACGCGGGGAGGGGCAAATTTACATCTGGGTCAGGTTCCATGCTCCTTATTCTGGCCATCCTGAGAGTTTTGTCCAGGGATCCGCTCTAGCCCAAAGGTATGGAGTGGGGCTGCACACCCACCTGGCGGAAACTCGCCGGGGAGTGGAAACTCTACAGGTTCGCTATGGATTGACCCCGGTGCAGTGTTTGAAACGCTGGGGATCCCTGAGTGCTCAGACCTTGGCCGCCCACTGTGTGCATGTGGGGGCTGAAGAAATCGAATCGAGGAGATGCGGTTGGCGGTGTTTCTGCAGCGGTTGGGATCGGGGGATGGAGCTGCTCTGCCGGCGCAACAGGCTTTGTGGATGGCTACACAAGGCAGTGCCGCCTGTCTGGGTCTGGAAGGGGAAATCGGCAGCTTGGAGGTGGGCAAAAAAGCGGATTTGATCTTGCTGGATTTGCACGTGGGCACCGCTAACCGCTATGCCAAAAAGCTCGCCACCTGCTTGTGAGAACCTGTGGGCTGCATTTTGACCGTGACTCTATTGCACAGCTCAAAGCGGCCCTCGTCGGGCATATGCTCGAAGAATGTGTTAGGCGTCAGAGGAGCAGCGACAGCCTGGATCACAGATATAACCCCTGGTCATTCGTCAGTGGTGCGGAGCGCATTGGGGGCATCCTAATCCCGCCAGCGGGCTTTTGGAGCATCCTGTGAATAGCTCTCAGGGTGCTTGCACGGGCGGTGGGTTGTTGCGCAAAAACGGCTGTACGGCTACAAATCCCAACCCAAACGATCCAATGACTAAGACGACTGCAGCGGCCATCCAAAGTACGGCAGAGCCCTGGGATCCGTGATGTTGCTCCCGTACCCGCTGATAAATGCCGGTGGAATAGGCTGAGGAGTCTGCCTCGCCGAGATAGGGATCCGGGCCGCCCCTATCCTGCATCAACTCGTCCAGGGAAGGAACCTGGTAGCCAGTGCGGGGGTAGGGCTCGGCAGAGGTGTGGGTGGAAGGGTGGCGAAGGGAATCAAAGGAGGACGGGGCAAAGCCGTTGGATGAGAAGGAGGGGGTCTCGTTGCGGGCCTGTCGGCGCTTGAGGCGATTCAAAAAATCGTAGCTGGGAGGGGCTTCCGGTTGGCCGGGATTGACAGTCGGGCTGTTCTGTTGGAAAGAGGCTTCAGAAGCTGCAGCAACTTGGGCAGCCTGGCCATTTGCGTCAGCAAGCCGTAGGCTGATTTGCTGCAGGCGCTTCAGGGTGTGGCCCAATTGCCCCTGGAACTCTTGGGTGATGGCAGCGAGCTCTCCAGACAACTGCTGATGCAGAGCACGCAGGCGCTGGTTTTCGGAGGAGAGCAGGCTTACCTGCTGACGGGCAGACTCCAACTCTTCGGCCACTTGTTGATACACCTGAATCGGCACCACCCCTGGCCCGGTCTCCATTGCGGCAGGGGAGCGAAAGCCACTGCGGGGCAAACCACCGGGGTTACCGTTGCTGTTGCGAGCGCCAGAGGGGTTAGAACCCCGAAAACCGTATTGCATAAATTGGGATCGACTCGGAAGGACAGGGGGCTGGGACAGCTTGACACAGAGGGATCCAAGATATCAGGGATCTCCAAGGATAGTGCTGAACACCGTCAATCTAAAGGCGTGCAGCTCTAGCGTTAGTGTAAGCCGCAATTACTACCCCAAGCATACCGCTAAGCCTTTGGAATGGGCGATCTCTTCACAGCAATTTTTCCCGCCCACAAGCGCCATTTCCCCGCTGCTTCCAGGGAGGGCCGGCTTGCGCTGTCGTTCCCACGTCACGAATACTCTCCCACCAAGTCTGGAGAACCAGGAGATTCGGAATTTGAGGCAGAGGAGTCCTGCAGCAGCCGCTCCAGATCCCGTCGCAGAGGTGGTTCCAACTGTTCCAGCTCATTGACAAAGTCTTTTATACCCTGAAACTGGCGATAAACGGAGGCAAAGCGCACGTAGGCCACCTCACTTAGGTGTTGCAGGCGCTCCAGCACCATCTCGCCGATGCGCAGGCTGGTTACCTCTTGGGCATCTTCCAATTGCAGTTTTTCTTCGATCTCATTGACCAGCTCTTCCATCTGTCTGACGGTGACGGGGGTTTTTTGGCAGGCACGCATCACCCCTTGCAGGATCTTGTTGCGGTTGAAACTTTCGCGGGATCCATCCCGTTTAATGACCATGATGGGCATGAACTCGATGCGCTCATAGGTGGTGAAGCGGTAGCCACAGGACATGCATTCTCGCCGCCGCCGCACACTCTGGCCACCTTCTGCCGAACGAGATTCCAAAACTCGGATTTCTTGTTTGCTGCAGCGGGGACATTTCATGGCTTGCAGTCCTTACAAAGCGACAGGTGGGTAGGAGGGTGCCTCAATTTTACCGGATGCTTAATCTTCTGGTGCTTAGACAGATTGCAAATGAGATGGACTCTGTTCGTCGAGTGCAGATTGCAAGGGATCCCACCAAGCAGCGGCTTGCGCCTGGATCTGGGCCTTCAGCTCCGGTTCCATGCGATCCAAATGGATCAATACCCATTTCATTCTGCCCAAGGGGGCTAAGAGGGATCGCTGACGCAACAGGAAGTCCCAATACAACGTATTGATGGGGCAGGCTTGTTTGCCAACCTTTTCGCTGGGATTGTAGCGGCAATGGCGGCAGTAGTCACTCATTTTGCGGATGTACTGAGCAGAGGCGGCATAGGGTTTGGTGGAGAGCATGCCCCCATCGGCAAAAAGGCCCATGCCGATGACGTTGGGCTGCATCACCCAGTCGTAGCTGTCGATAAACACATCCTGAAACCACGCTTCTACTGCCTGGGGCTGAATGCCACTGATGAGGGCGAAATTGCTGAGCACCATTAGCCGCTGGATGTGGTGGGCATAACCATGACGGCGAATTTGATCCAGGGTGTGCTGCAGACAGGCCATGTCGGTTTTGCCCGTCCAAAAAAACTCTGGCAGGGGTCGCTGGTGGCCAAAAAAGTTGTTCTGGGCATAGCCGTTGGGCATTTGGTATTCGTAGAAGCCGCGCATGTACTCCCGCCAGCCCAGGATCTGGCGGATGAAGCCTTCGGCGGAGGGCAGGGGGATCCCGCCGCGATGGTAGGCTTGTTCGACGGCAGCGATGACTTCGTGGGGGGTGAGCAGGCCCAAGTTGAGGTAGGGAGAAAGCAGCGAGTGGAAAAGGAAGTCTTCCCCGGCTTGCATAGCGTCTTGCCAGGGGCCGAAGTGGGGCAGGCGCTCGTGAATGAAATGATCAAGCACTTGCAGGGCTTGGGCGCGGGTGACGGCCCAGCCAAATCCTTCTAAGGATCCGAAGTGATGGCCGTAGTGTTGCTTAACTTTTGTGATCACGGCCTGGGTGATGGCATCGGGGGAAAAGGTGAGGGGCTGGGGATAGCGCATTCCCGGTTTGGGGGGATGGCGGTTTTCCCGGTCGTAGTTCCAGCGCCCGCCCAGGGGCTTGGGGCCATCCATGAGAATGCGGAAGCGTCTTCGCCCTTCGCGGTAAAAGTCTTCCAGGAGCAGGCGCTTGCGGCCTGAGGCCCAGTCGATAAATTGACGAGTACTCCAGAGGAAGTGGTTGTTTTCCAAGATCAGGAGGGGGCAGGGGAGGGTGGATCTCAGATTTTCCACCTCCTCCCGGATGGGAATATCGGCGGGCTGCATGAGGCGGATCTGCTGCAGTTGATGCTGCTTGGCCCAGGTTTGCAGGGGCTCGGCATAGCTGTCGGCTTCCACGTAGGTGACTGGGTAGCCCCGCTGTTGCAGTTCTTGGGCAAAGTGGCGCATGGCCGACCAGACCAGCACCAATTTCTGCTGATGGTGGTTGCGGGAGCTGGCCCACCGGTGAGATTCGATGAGAATGACGGGAACTCGGTCTGGGGATAGGGTCGAGAGGGAAGCGAGGGCGGATTGCTGGGGGTGGAGTTGATCCGCAAGGATCCAAACCCCTTCTGGGCCGGCAGATGGAGCGATCATGGGATGCTGAAGCTCTCGGTCTATGGGAGGAGCGCTGAGAATGACACAGGTTGAGTTTAGCTCTGGGGGGCAAGGCCAGGTGGCAGTTGCAAGGGATCCCAATGTCTGCTGAATCTCTGCGGATTGTTTTCAAGGCATGAACGGTACAGACGAGGAGAGAGAGACATTGCCGGAGAGACCCCACAGGCCGGGGATCCCTTGCCTGCGGTGGTGGGCCGGGCTGGGGATGGTGGCCCTGCTGCTGCTGGTGATCTGGAACTGCACGGATCCCTTGCCGCCGGCGTGGGATGAGGCCCAGCATCTGCTGCAGGCGCAGGCTTTTGGGCTTCACCTGCAGCGGTTTCGCTGGGATAGGCTGTGGGGGCAGCAGTTTTTGCATTTGAACCAGCGCTACCCCCCTTTGGCCTATTGGCTGGGGATCCCCTTGGCGGCTCTGCATCCCTTCAGCCGGGCGGACGGGCAGTTGCTCAACTTGGTGTTGCTGGGGGTTCTGGTTCTGGCAACCCAGCGGCTGGGACAGCGGGTCTATCGCTCCTGGGAAGTGGGCTGGCTGGCGGCGGCGCTGCTGCTCCTCTATCCGGGGATCACGGCTTTGGCCCACGTGTACATGTTGGAGTTGCCGCTGGTGGTGGCGGTGACGCTGGCGTTTTGGGCGCTGTGGGCCTATGGGGAGAAGCCTTCCTGGCGGGGGGCGGTGGGGGTGGGGGCGGGGGTGGCGGCGGTGCTGCTCACCAAGTGGACAGGGGTGCTGTTTTTGCTGCTGCCTTTGGTGGGAGTTGCAGGTCAGGCCCTCTGGCGCTCTGGGAAAGCGGTGGGGTGGTGGAAAGGGATCCCTTGGCCGGCGCGGCTGGCCCACTTGGCCTTGGGGATGGGTGTGATGCTGCTTTTGTGCTGGCCCTGGTATGGGGCCAATTGGCTGTTTGTGCTCAGCAATGGCTGGGCTTACGCCGAGACTGCCCACTACTACATCACTTGCCCAGCGGGATCCCTGTGCTGGTGGACTGCCTACTTGCGCCTTTTGCCCCTGCAGATGAGCCCTTTTTTGTGTGGGTTGCCGTTGCTGAGCGGGTGGGGATCCCTGGACAGGCGAGAGGCAGTCTTGTGGGCCACCTACGGTTCCGGCTACCTTCTCTACACCCTGGTGGATATCAAAGATGTGCGCTTCACCCTACCCCTGCTGCCCCTCTTGGCCGTGTTATCAGCAGGCGGGATCCAAAAGGCTTGCCGGTGGTTGGAGGAACGCCGGGGTGCGTGGGCTTTGCAAAGGGGAGTCTGTGCAGGGCTAGTTCTGGGCTGCTTGGCCTTGGCCAATTTGGGTCGGCCCCTCACCCCAGGGGTGGCCCCTCTGTGGACGGGGATCCAGATGCGCTGGCAGGGGAAGCACCCCACACAGGAGCTGACGCAGTGGATCCAATCCTTGATCCAGCCAGGCTTGACCACCACGCTGGGGGTTCTCCCCAACACAGAGCTGATCTCTTCCGAAACCCTCACCTACTTGGCGGCTCTTCAGCGCTGGCCGGTTACGTTCCGCGCTGCCGGGCAAACCCCCTGGCCGGAGTTGGAGCTCTCCTTGCTGGATGGGTTTGTGGATGCGGAAGGGGAACAGGGGATTATCGGCCCCTATGGCCCGACTAAGGAGCAGATCCGGCAGCACCTGCGCAGCAGCCCAGACTGGCGACAAGATCCGGCGGTGGAGTTGCCTACCTTGGGTCGGCTGCACACCTACTTCCCTCGCATGCCAAGAGTGACGGTGCAGAAGTGGCCTCTGGAAGCTGGGGAGGTGGAGCTGGTGGAGGTTGAGACGCTGTCGGAGCTGGGGATCCCGGCCTGGAAGTTGCGCTGGCAAGGCCCAGCTCAGAACTTGGCCCAGACGCTGGTTTGGGCGCGGCTGGAAGATGGGCAAGGACGGGTTTTGGAGAAGCGGGCCTGGGTGCTGGGGCAGAATCGCCTGCAGCTCAACTCAACAGGCGGCTGGCTGGTGGAAGAGATCTTGACGCTGCCCACAACCGACTTCCCAAGAGGTGGCCTTCTCCACCTGGAATGGCAGTTGCCCAAAGGGACCCGCCATTCCCTACACCAATCCTGGAGAGGATCCCTGTCGAGCTTCCCGAAGGAGGGATCCCCCCTTGTAACGGATCCCTTGTTTCCTCTCCGCGAGGCGGCCAGAGCTGCTGCCGCTGGGGATCTGCAGGCCCTCTCCCTTTACCTCAATGCCTGGACAACCCTGCAATACCCGACTTTTTTGACGGATCCAGATCGCATCCTGGTACGGCAACTGCTGGAGGGGGAACGGCAACAGGCTGCTGCCCAAGGCCAACCGAGCCAGCAAATCCAAAGCCACTACCAACTGGGCTTGATGTTGGCGGCGCTGTTACAACCAGAAGCAGCTCAGTTGCATTTTCAACAGATCGTCGAGCTGGATCCGGAAGACGAGTGGGCGCGGGCTTACCTGGGGTTTTTGCGAGTATTGTTCACTCACGACTTTGAGGGGATCCGGGGGTTGCGACAAGAGCTCTCGGCTGTGCTTCAGCCTCTTTGCCGGAAAGCGGATTTGGATTGGGATTTGAATTGGATTTGTGCTGCTCTTTAGCCACAAAGTCCAGCTCCATTTGAGAAACCTGGGAAAGAAGAAAGTCGGCAAAAGCTTTGGCCACCACCGAAAGACGTTTAGAGCGCAAATAGACCAAATGCCAGAACCCCCGAATGGGAAACTCTTCCACATCCAAAATAGCCAGATGATGCTGCCACCCCCCCAAGGCCAACACATGCTGAGACAAAACCGAAATGCCCAATCCACCCACAATGCCCTGGCGAATGGCTTCGCTGCTGCCTATCTCCATGCGGATGTTGAGCTTTAGGTTATGCTTCTCAAAAAGCCGCTCTACAGCCATGCGGGTGCCGGAGCCGGGTTCACGGGCTAAAAAAGGTTCTTGGGCAATGCGCGCCAGAGGGATCCGCTTTTGGCCCACCAGGGGATGATGAATGGGGGCCATCACCACCAAAGGATTTTCCAGAAAAGGTTGCGCCACCACGTCCAGATCTTCTGGCGGCATCCCCATCACGTAGAGATCGTCCATGTTGTTGCTCATCCGCTCCAAAACCTGCTGGCGGTTGAGCACCTTAAGAGCTACGTCAATGCCGGGATACTGCTGACAAAATGGCCCCAGAAGACGGGGAATAAAGTATTTGGCAGTGGTGACCACTCCAATGCTCAGCCGTCCCTGCTTTAACCCCTTCAGGTCGGCAAGGGTCATCTCAAATTGATTCAATTGTTCAAAAATCTTCTCGCAGGTTTGGTGTAAAGCTTGCCCCGCTTCGGTGAGATACAGCCGCTTGCCCACCTGTTCAAACAGCGGTAACCCCACGGCTTTGCTCAATTGCTTGATCTGCATGGAAATCGTGGGTTGGGTCAGGTAGAGCTCTTCGGCAGCGCGGGTAAAGCTCAGGTGGCGGGCGGCAACCTCGAAGATTTGCAGTTGATGCAGGGTAATGGCCTTCATGGACAATCAAGAAAAGCTAAAGGTTTACTACTAAATCATAAGCGCTAATCTATGCCTTTTGGCGAGATCCCCATGAGAGCCTGGCTAACGGTCACAGTGGCGGAAGGGGCAAAACCGAAGAGCAACCCCCTACCACTCGGACTTAAGGTAGAGATCGACCAAGGGATTGCGCCGGTGTGGGCACGGGCGGCTGTTTTTTTTCAATAGCCGCTCTCTGGGCAGGAGAAGAGTACGATCGCAGACATTCTCGTGGAGGTTGAGGGTGCTGAGACTGCCGAAAAACCAAGGGATCCGCTGGCTTGCGGGTGTGCTGGGCGCGCTGATGTTGCTGGGATCCGGAATCACGGCCCAGGCTCAGTTCTTGTGGCCCGGCCATTCCCTTTTCCCCAGCTCTGGTTCCGTAGACAGTGCGGAACAGAGGGGATCCCACTTGGCTGCTCGGCTCGACGCCTACTGCCGACAGCTGCCCGAGGAGGTAGCGCGCAAGGCTCAACTGCGCCAGCAGGCTGCCCAGTCGAATGCTGCTTGGGCCGAGTACACCCAAGTTTTGGCCGAACATGGCGCTGCCTTGATCGCCTGCCGCAGCCAACGCTGGCCCCAGATCCAGGCCATCTGGGTACGTCTGCATCCCTGTGATGCCAATCCGGGCGTGTTGGATCAGGTATTCGACCAAGTGGTAAACCTGGGCTACAACCGCGTCTTTATCGAGACCTTTTACGATGGCCGCTCTATTTTGCCGGATGGCGCAGGGGGGATCTGGCCCAGCTTACAGCCCAACGCCGACTTGTTGGATCTGGCTCTGAAGGCGGCACGACGCCGCGGTTTGTCTGCTTATGCTTGGGTGTTTTCCCTCAATTTCGGCTACAGCTACGGACAACGGCCCGATCGACAGGTGGTCCTGGCCCGCAACGGTCGCGGCATAACCACTGTTCTGGATCCGGCAACAGCCCTTGGGGAAGATTTGGGCAGCCCGGATGAGGTGTTTGTGGATCCCTTTCATCCCTTGGCACGGCGGGATTTTGCCGAGTTGGTCCGCCGCATTCTACAGCGACAGCCAGATGGGATCCTTTTCGACTACATTCGCTATCCGCGTGGCTCAGGGGGATCCAGCGTGGCAGCCACCGTCCGAGACTTGTGGATTCATGGAGAGGCCGCCCGGAAAGCCTACCTCAATTTGGCAGAAAACCCGGCGGGTCGGGCATTGCTGGAGCGCTACCTAAGCCAGGGCTACATTGCAGTGGCAGATGTTCTCCATCTGGATGCCACCTATGCCGAAGAGCCCAGGTGGCGGCAGCCAGGGGATCCCTGGCCCAGCCCGACCGAGAAATGGGCGCTTTCCCCAGAGTTACTGGACTGGGCTACCCAAGACATGGCCAGCAGGAATTGGCAGGGGGATCAGCTTTCCTCTGCAAAAGATTTACCAGAGAGTCTGGAGAAACCGGCGGATTCCAGTTCTGAGGCAGCAGCACCAACTCCTGCCCCTTCCCCCACCCCCAGCGCCGCCGTTCGCCAAGAACGTTGGCAGCAGCAGCTTTGGCAGCTGAGCGTCGAGTTTGCCCGCTACGGCGTTCTCGATTATCTACAGCAGGCCGCCCAACCCGCCCAGAGGCTGGGGATCCCGGTGGGGGCTGTCTTCTTCCCAGAAGGCAACCAAGCAGTAGGAGAAGGGTTTGACGCTCGTCTGCAACCCTGGGACCGCTTTGATCCGGGTATGGAATGGCACCCAATGGCCTATGCCAAGTGCGAGGATAGCTCCTGTGTGGCGCAGCAGGTGGAGCAGGTCCTGGCTGTGGCCTCTCCCCAAACCTTTGTCTGCCCGGCCATTGCCGGTCTATGGGGACAAGCCCAGCGGCAACGCCCCAGCCTGGAAACCCAAACAGCAGAGCTGGCCCGCCGCTTCCCGCAGTTGCCCTGTGTGAGTCACTTCGCCCTCTCCTGGATCGAGCCGGAGCTGGAGCGCAGCCGTCGCACCTGTCAACTCTAACGCCCATCCCAATGTAAACTACCCGGCTCCGACCGCTAAGCGGTACGGAGCGGGCTTTCAGTAGCCCTGAGCCTGCTCTGCTCTACCAGAGAACAAAACAGGCCCGAACCTCTAGGCTGGTTTACGACAGCCCCCAAAAGCGCAATCACATTCGCACCATTCAAATCCGCATCTCCTTCCCATCCACAGTGCCCACACTTGAACGACTTGCCACTGCGGTAGGACTTGCCCTGCTCAGGGTGGATGTGTAAGCACCGGTGACAGGTCTGCGACGTGTAAGCAGGCGGTACAAGAACCAGAGAAACCCCTGCAGCCCTCGCCTTGTATTCCAGAAACTGACGTAGTTGGTAGAACGCCCAACTGTTGGCCCTGCGCCGCTCGGCTTTGCTGCGCGGCTGTTGATTGACCCTTTCCCGGATCCCTGTCAGGTCTTCCAGAGCGATAGCGCTGTTTGTCGCCTTTGCCCTAGAGACAATAGCTTTGGAGATGCGATGATTGACCCACGCCTGAAAGCGCCTCTCCTTGCCAGACAGCCGTTGCAACAGTTCTCTGCATCTGCGCCGCGAACTGCGGGTGCCCTTACTGGCTTTGCGTTGAAGTACCGCCCTCAACCGCGAGTGATGGTCTCGGACTTTGTTCAACTGCTGTCCATTCCAGTTATCACCCTCTGACGTATGGGCAATATCCGTCCTTCCCAAATCCACCCCCAGCACTCTATCCGTGCCTTGCGGTGGGCACGGTTCCGTTTCCACACAGATTTGAATGGAGTAGGAACCGTCTTTGCGCTTGACCAGAGTGGCAGATTTGGGATTGGAGCCCGCCAGCCGTTCTCTCTGGTAGCGGCCAATCGCCAGCTCAAAGCGCTCTCGACCCCCAACGGTGGTCAGCGACACCGTCCAGTCTTTCTCGCGAAACGAAAAGATACGGGCATCGTAGGTCGCAAAGCCTCTCTTGAACGCTTTGACCGGACGGTTTTCCTGTCGGGCAACTTTACGGGCACCGGCCAGCCGTCTGCAGACCTGCTGAGCCAAGTTACTGGACAAGCCGAACCGGGCCCGGATTTGGCGGTAGCACAGAGATTGAAGTTTAACGGCGTTAACTACCTTCTCTGGTGTGTTTTGGTTGACCCAGTTCAAGGCTTGGCCGAAAGCAGCCAAGGTCGCGTCCAATTTGGCGGCTTGCGACTGGGACACCTTGAGCTTGCAGGAGACGGTCAGGACTTGGGTCATGGTTCTATCGTAACTTCCGCATTCCTCCCGGCACTGACCCTACGGGTACAGTGCGGGGCTCCTGCGATTTCTAGCTGAAAGTTAGGAATTCTGAACTTATGAGCCCTGAGCAATTTGATCTGATTAACCGCCTGTTTCAACTGACCTTTCAGATCGGGGATCGCTTGGGCTGTGAATCCTCAGATCCTGCTCAATTGTTGCTGACCAACCGGCCCAGCCTGGAATCCAGTTGCACATTCTTTCCTTCCGATTTCACCTACGAAGCCTTGGATCCCCAAGTGTGGGCCGACTACATGGCGGAAGTTCCGGCCTTAGCGCAGATGGCGAATATTTTGCAACCTTATCCTTTCACCTGTGGCATTTATCGCCAAGACGAGGTTTCGTGGTGGATTTGCGCCTTTTGGGCAGCCCAAGAGGACTTGGGAACCAACTTGCTCTTGCGCGCCCACAGAGTCGAAACTTAGGCGCTTGAGCCCTATCTCCTCTCCCTCATCGAGACGGGGATCGGCGTTACCGGAATCAAAGGGGCTGATAGCAGTCGTGGTTTTTATTACCATCTATTTCAACTGATCGCGCTAGCGGGCCAGAGGCCTTAGCAGGAAGCAACCGGTCGTTTGTTTCACCTTGACGGTGAGATAAATGACTATGCGTTGTGGAACGGTTTATTGCAATTGACCTACTCGCGACCGCTATAGCTGGCTTCCGCCCAGAGCGTGAGCTGGGGGCCTTACGGCACTCCTTCGTAAATCACATAGACTCCGGCGCGCTCAGGCCGAGAATGCCGGTGAGGACGTTAAACAAAACCTGCTGCGTGGCCTGCACCAATTGGATGCGGGCTTGGGCCAAAAGGGGATCCTCTTTCAAGAGCGGCAAAATACGGCAGTTGTCGTAAAACTTGTTGAAATCGGCGGCGATGGCTTCTGCATAGCGGATGATCTTGTGGGGAGCGCGCTCTTCGGCAGCGGCGATCAGCTCATCCGGCAAGGCCAACAAGCGCAGCAGCAGGGCCCGCTCTTCTGGCTCTTTGTAGGGCAGTTTTTGTTGCTCCGTCAAAGGGACTTTGTTGGTCAGTTCAACCTTTTCTTCTTCCTGTAGCCGCCGCAGCAGAGTGCAACAGCGGGCATGGCTGTAGTGAACATACACGACCGGGTTATCGAAAGTTTGCTTGACGGCCAAATCCAAATCGAAGTTGATGGGGCTGTCCATGCTGCTGCTAAGCAAAAACCAGCGGGCTGCATCGACCCCCACGCCAATTTCTGGATCTTCGATCAGGTCATTGAGTGAGACAAAGTTGCCGGTGCGCTTGGACATGCGCACTTCGGTTTTCTCACCGGTTTGCGGGTCGGTTTTGAACAATTTGACAAATTGTCCAATCAAGATTTCCAGCTTGACATCTGGGCTGAAGGCACCCACCGCCGCCTTTAAGCGGCCGATATAGCCATGGTGATCCGAGCCGAGAATGTTGATCAGCCGGTGATATCCCCGCTGCACTTTATCCCGGTGGTAGGCAATATCGGCGGCTAGATAAGTGAACGAACCATCGGCCTTTTGCACCACCCGATCCTTGTCGTCGCCAAATTCTTGGGTTTTGAAATAGACGGCCTCTTCGGCCCCTGGCTTGGGATCCTCACCCCGGGGAGCCTTGGCCCTGTAGAGAAAGCCGCGTTCTTCCAGCTCCTGTAAAGTCTGTTGGATGGCGCTCAGGCCCGTCTCGGGATCCGGGGTGTGCAGGCGGCGTTCGCTGAACCAGTGATCGAACTCGGTGCGCAATTGCTGGAGAGTTTGCTTCTGCCAGGCCAGCATTTCCCCGTAGGCCAAATCAATATATTCCTCCAAGGTGGTGGGCAGAGGGCGGATCCCGGCTTTCACCTGCTCCAAGAGACGTTGGGCCATCTCGATCAAGTAGGTGCCGTGATAGGCATCTTCCGGCAAAGCGATGTCTTCCCCCTGCAGTTGCCGCACCCGCACCTCGAGGGACTGGCCCAGGAGCCGCATTTGGTTGCCGGCATCGTTGATGTAAAACTCCCGCTCCACCTGGTGCCCCGTCCAGCGCAGCAGGTTGGCCACTGTGGAGCCGACGGCAGCCCAACGCCCATGGCCCACATGCAAAGGCCCCGTCGGGTTGGCGGAGACAAACTCCAGCAGAATGCGCTCGGGATGGGGGGTGGCTGTTTTGCCGAAGTGTTCTCCCAGATGCAGCAGCTCCTGCAGGCGCTCGGCCAAAAAGGGATCCCCCAGCCGGAAGTTGATAAACCCGGCCCCCGCCACTTGGGTTTCGATGTCCGGCAGATCCAGATGGCTCTGCAGGGTTTGGGCAATCTGTGTCGGTGCCATGCGACAGGCTTTGGCCATGCCCAGGGGGGTGGGACAGGCGTAATCGCCGTAGCGAGGGTCATTGGGGATCTGGATCACGGGGGCAATGGCTGCGGCTTGTGGGGGAGCCAGGGATCCCAGTTGGCCTGCTTCTGCTGCCTGTCGAATGGCCTCAGATACAGCACCGGCGAGAAAGCGAACCAGGGAGGTGGAAGGGGATTGGATGGCCATGGTTGAAGAGAGATACACGTGAGTTAAGAGCAATGGCGATCGGGATCCCTGCGGCAGCAGGAGCACTATCATACCGGCAACGAACCGGCCATGACCAAGGCAGAGTTCTCACCTTGGCTAAAAGGGGATCCCCCAGCAGGTAAAGGTATCCTCAAATACAGAAGTTTGACTCCGCCTTGCTAAGTTGGTTGCTTATAGTCTTCACTCCATTGTTTGCCGCATTCCCGTTTGCGGATCCCTACTGAGCCAGGTGCTGTGGAGCATATAGATATGTCCATCCCGAAATCGTCGCGTCGTCAATTCCTTCAATCTGCTGCTGCGGCTGCCTCTTGGGTTGCCGTTGGAGGGCTAAAGGCGAGGGCTCAGAGCCGCGGGCCGCTTCTGGTTTCCCAGGGACTGACGCCCCTGAAGTTTACCCTCTCTTGGTTGCCCTCTTCGATGGATACCCCCCTTGTAACGGCGATCTTGAAGGGCTACTTCGCCGAAGAGGGGCTGGAGGTCACCTACGAGCGCGGCTATGGCTCCGCCGATTCCATCACCAAGATTGCCGCTGGCCAGTACGACCTGGGGGAAGGGGATCCCTACTCCATGATCGAGTTCAATGCCAAAAATCCGGACGTGCCCTTGGTAGCGATCTATGTCCACTTCAATCGCTCTCCCTTTGGCATCTACACCTTGAAAGATAAGGGCATTGGGGAGCCGGCCCAACTGGCGGGCAAGAAGCTGGGAGCGCCGGCAGGGGATGCGCCGCGTCGGCTCTGGCCGGTCTTTGCCAAGCAAGTCGGCATCGATCCGGGCTCGGTGGAGTGGGTAACTATGGAGCCGCAGTTGCGCGAACCTTTCCTCATCCAAGGTCGGGTGGATGCCATCAGCGGCTTTATGACCTCAGCCATGCCCAATCTGGTGCGGGGCGGCGTCAGCTTGGAGGACATCACGGCTTTCCTTTACAACGACTATGGCCTTGAGCTGTACGGCAATGCGCTCATCACTCGTGTGCAATTGCTGCAGGAAAAACCGGAGCAGCTCAAAGCTTTTTTGCGGGCGTATGTTAAGGGTTGGCAAGACACCATCCGCGACACCGATGGCAACATGTTGGCCCTTCTGGACAAAGCCAAAGCCGAGGGGCAGGTGCTGGATATGGCAACTGAGAAATTGCGCCTCGCCCTGGCCATGCCGCGCCTGTTTGTTACCGATGAGGTGCGAGAAATTGGCTTGGGGGATGTGGTGCCCGCGCGTATGGAAACCTCAATTGCTCAGGTGGTGGATGGCTTTGGCTTGCCCACTAAGCCCTCTCTAGAGCAAGTGTTTGATGGAAGTCTGCTCCCACCCAAGTCTGAGCGGATGATTGGATAATCTGGGTTAGGCCAGCAACGATTTTGAAGCCTCTGTCTATTGGCTTGCCGGTGCAGGCCAACTCATCCTGCTTGCTGGGAGGCTATTTCTGGCTGCAGGTGCGGTCTGCGTCCTTATTGGATCCCTCATCCGCGAAGTATCCCCAAAGCTTTTCGTGGCAGGGATCCCAGGCTGCTCCTGAAAGAGGCCGACGGGAGACCTGTTCGCGTTGGTGGATGGGAGACCGGAAGCGGCATGGAGCAGTAGGGGAGTGTCTCGAACTTTGTTTAGGGTTACCCAAGAACGCCGTAAGGCCCCTGCCTTTGGGCATGGGGAGCATGTCAATGAAATCAAACCTGAGAAACAGATGTATTGGGAAGAGTAGCTTAGGGGTGCTTGAAGTCGAGATAGCTTTTCCGATCCCGAAAAAAAGCTGAATAAGTTTGTGGTGCTCAGGGATCCCTTTTAACCTGGAGGGGATCACTAGGGAGTTTAGGCCCTTGGAAACTTTTGTTCTGATTAAGCAAGTTCCCGATCAAAACGCCAAGGCCGGCATCAACAGTGACGGCACGATCGATCGCGCCAAGGCCAAGCGGATGTTAAACCCTTTTGATCGCTATGCACTGGAAGCAGCTCTGCAAACCAAACGGCAACACGGGGCAAGGGTAACGGCAATCACAATGGGGCCACCCCCGGCCATTGAGGTGCTCTACGAGGCCATTGCCCACGGGGTGGATCGGGGTATTTTGATGACCGACCGCCGCTTGGCCGCTTCCGATACCCTAGCCACTGCCTATACCCTGGCCCAGACGGTTCGCTATGCTGGCCGGCCTGATGTGATCTTCTGTGGGCTCCAGACCACCGACGGCGATACGGCCCAGGTGGGGCCGCAGTTGGCGGAGCGGTTGGGGATCCCTCAGGTCACCTATTGCGAAGCCTTCGAGATTCAGGATGGGATCCTGGTGGCGCGGCGGGCCATTGAAGGGGGATCCCAGATCGTGATGGTGCCCCTGCCGGTTTTGATCACGGTGGCCAATTCCGCTCGGCGTTTGGCCTACCCCACCCTACGGGGTGTGCAGCGGGTGCAGCGGCTGATGCGGGATGAGGCGGCACGGGCCGAGGCGATCCAGATCCTCAACTTGGACGATGTGGAGGCAGACCCGGAGCGCTGCGGTCTCAAGGGATCCCCAACCATCGTGGCTGCCACCGAAAAAGTGGGGGAAATTGGCGGCAACTGTCAGATCTTTCAAGGGCAGTCCGTCCCCCAACTGGTCAACCAACTAACTCAGGCCGTTGACCTCTTCCGCTACGCGGCAACTTCCTAGATCTTCTGCCTTGCATCCCTCTGGCCAATTCTTATCTCCATCACCTTTCAATCCTCATCGTCTCATCTATCGATCCCAGGGTGGCTAGCCGGCGAAAGCTCCCGGTTTTGGGCAGTGAAAAGTTAACTCAGAAAGACTCTGCTGACCTCGTCGCAATTGCAACACCCAAGATTGCCCTCGACCCGATTCAATCCCGATCTCAACTTAGGAGTCACGGTTCTATGGATCGCAAGCGGATAGTGGTCTTCGCCGAGCAGGTGAACGGGGAACTGCAGCCCATTGGCTTAGAGTTGTTGGGGGCCGGGCGGCGGCTGGCCGATAAGCTGGGAGCCACCTTGAGCGCTCTTGTGCTTGGATACAACATTGCCCACTTGCCCCCAATTCTGATCGGCCACGGGGCAGATCAAGTCTTCATCGCCGATCACCCCGAGTTGGCCGAATACCGCACCCTGCCCTACCGCCGGGTGATTACAGACTTGATCAAAAGCTGGCCCCAACCACCCCACACCATCCTGCTGGGATCCACCACCACCGGGCGAGATCTGGCCCCCCGCTTGGCCGCCCACCTGGAGACCGGCCTGACCGCTGACTGCACCGAGCTGGACATTGGCCCCTTCGAGTACACCAACAGCAAAGATCCCAGCAAGTCCGGCTTCTTCCCCGACTGCCTTTATGCCATCCGGCCCAGCTTCGGCGAATCTCTCAAGGCTCGCATCCTTGGCCCCTGGAAAAACCCGCAAATGGCCACAGTACGACCAGGGGTGATGGTGCCCCTGCCCTGGGACAGATCCCGCCAGGGGGAAGTGATCCCGGTGCCGGTCAACTTGGATCCCGGCGATCTGCGCCTGCAGATTGTGGAAACGGTGCGCAACCTGTCCCAGGCGGTAGATCTCACCCGCGCCAAGGTGATCGTTTCCGGCGGCTACGGGCTGGGATCCCCAGAGGGATTTGAGCTGTTGAAGGAGTTGGCCGCTTGTTTCCCCAACAGCGCCGTCGGCTCCTCCCGCAAGGCCGTGGATTCTGGGTGGATCCCCTATGCCCACCAGGTGGGCCAAACCGGCAAGACCGTCCGCCCCCAGCTCTACATCGCCTGCGGCATTTCTGGGGCCATTCAACATCGCGTGGGCATGGACAAATCCCAGACGATCATTGCCATCAACAAAGACAGCGCCGCTCCTATCTTCAAATTTGCCCACTACGGCATTGTCGGGGATCTCTACCAGGTGGTGCCGGAGCTGATCCGGCAACTGCGACAGAGACAGGAGGAGCTCCGAGAAGGCGCCGAGGGCCAGCCTTTCCAGAGCCTCGGCGAGCGGATCCCAATTTTGCAGAGTCGATAAGAGATGGTTGGCAAAAACGCTCTCAGCTAGAAATCGCAGGAGCCCCGCACTGTACCCGTAGGGTCAGTGTCGGGAGGAATGCGGAAGTTATGATAGAACCATGACCCAAGTCCTGACCGTCTCCTGCAAGCTCAAGGCGTCCCAGTCGCAAGCCGCCAAATTGGACGCGACTTTGGAGGCTTTTGGCCAAGCCTTGAACTGGGTCAACCAAAACACACCCGAGAAAGTCGCCAACGCCGTTAAGCTCCAGTCTCTGTGCTACCGCGAAATCCGTGCCCGGTTCGGCTTATCCAGTAACTTGGCAAGGACTACGTCCCGCTTACGCGACCAGCAGGTCTGCAGACGGCTGGCCGGTGCCCGTAAAGTTGCCCAACAGAAAAACCGTCCGGTCAAAGCGTTCAAGAGAGGCTTTGCGACCTACGATGCCCGTATCTTTTCGTTCCGCGAGAAAGACTGGACGGTGTCGCTGACCACGGTGGAGGGTCGGGAGCGCTTTGAGCTGGCGATTGGCCGCTACCAGAGAGAACAGTTGGCAGGCTCCAATCCCAAATCTGCCACTCTGGTCAAGCGCAAAGACGGTTCCTACTCTATTCAGATCTGTGTGGAAGCGGAGCCATCCCCACCGCAACGCACGGGTAGAGTGCTGGGCGTGGATTTGGGCAGGACGGATATTGCTCATACGTCAGAAGGGGATAACTGGAATGGACAGCAGTTGAACCGAATCCGAGACCACTACTCCAAGCTGAGGGCGGCACTCCAACGCAAAGCCAGTAAGGGCACCCGCAGTTCGCGGCGCAGATGCAGAGAACTGTTGCAACGGCTGTCTGGCAAGGAGAGGCGCTTTCAGGCGTGGGTCAATCATCGCATCTCCAAAGCTATTGTCTCTAGGGCAAAGGCGACAAACAGCGCTCTTGCTCTGGAAGACTTGACAGGGATTCGGGAAAGGGTCAATCAACAGCCACGCAGCAAGACAGAGCGTAGGCGGGCAAATAGTTGGGCGTTTTATCAACTCCGTCAATTTTTGGAGTACAAGGCTCTGCGTGCGGGGGTTGCTCTGATTCTTGTTCCGCCTGCCTACACGTCGCAGACCTGCCACCGGTGTTTGCACATTCATCCCGACCCTGCGCAATCCTATCGCAGTGGAAAGAAGTTTAAGTGTGGACACTGTGGATGGGAAGGGGATGCGGATTTGAATGGTGCGAATGTGATTGCGCTTTTGGGGGCTGCTGTAAACCAGCCTAGAGGTTCGGGCTTGTTTTGTTCTCTGGTAGGGCAGAGCAGGCTCAGGGCTACTGAAAGCCTGCTCCGTACCGCTTTAGCGGTCGGTGTCGGGTAGTTTACTGCAGGGCCATTGTCAGCAGCCCCTGCTGCCCCAGCAACACCTCCCGCAACAGGGTAACCAGGCCCACCCAAACCACAGGGGCCATGTCCACACCTCCCAGAGGCGGGATCAGGCGACGGGTCGGGCGCAACAGAAACTCCGTCAGGCCGACCACCAACGAGTAGGGCAACCGAGAAGTATCCAGTTGCGGATACCACGACAGAAAGATGCGTAGCACAAACAGGAGGGTGTAGAGCGCCAACAGTGGGCCAAGCACCCAAGAGGTGAGAATTGGCAGCATAGGTTACTCAAAGAACAGGTTTACTGGTGGCAGTTCTCTCCATTCTGCTCTAATTGGGAGGGTCTGCTGGAGTCCAGAGATACCTCGGGGAATGCAGGCGCTCGGCCCAAGTCAAACCCCAACTTTTTTAAACTTTAACCCTCTTCCCGAAGATGGCCTTACCGGCGGGGCAGCAACAGTTAAAGACTAGCGTCATAATGGACGTATCTTGCTGGACTGCAGGCAGGGATCCCATGCAAGGAAAACTACAAGAGATCGATATCCGCAGCATCCTTCAGCTCATCGAGCTGGGCCAGCGCACCGGTGAGCTTTTTGTAGAGGCCAGCCCCTCTGTCTACTGGTTTGTCTTCTTCCTGAATGGGCGGATTATCTACGCCTCTGAAACGGAAGGGAACATTGCCCGCCTCAGAGACTATCTGCACCGCTTCAAGCTGGAAGCCGCCCTGGAGGAAATTCAAATTCCCCACAAAGCCGCGGTCAACGCCCCCGAATACAACCGCCTCTGGTCTTTGCTGGAAAGCCACAAGCTCAACCCCAACCAGGGCAAGCAAATCCTGCTGGGCATGGTGCGGGAAGTCCTCTTCGACCTGCTCAGCCTCCACCAGGGTTCCTTCATTTTTGAGGCCGGATCCCCCCTGGCCCCTCAATTGACCACCTTCCCCGTTACCCCCCTGCTCACCGAGATCGTAGCCCAAGTGCAGGAGTGGAAAAAGCTGCACCCCTACATCCAAGCTCCCAACCAAGCTCCCACCATCGTCAACCCCCTGCCGCTCCAGCAAAACCTGCCCGCCCCCGTCTTCAAAGCCCTGAGCGAGTGGTCAGACGGCAAAACCAGCATTCGCCAGATGGGTCGCTACCTGGGTCGAGACACCCTCACAGTGGCCAAGGCCATCTATCCCTACGTCCGCCAAGGGGCCATTCAACTGTCCGAGCCCGTCTTGATCGCGGAGCCCAAGCCCAGCCGTCCCCTCAAACCCAGCGATAAGCCCAGCCACATCCTTTGCATCGACGACTCCATGGCCATCCAAAAAACCGTAGAGTTCATCCTGCAAAACGAGGGCTACCAGGTTACCACCATCGGCAATCCTCTCAAAGCGCTGGGACAGGTGTTTCTTCTCAACCCCGACATGATTCTCTGCGATGTGGCCATGCCCAAGTTGGATGGGTATGAGCTGTGCGCCATGTTGCGCAAATCCAGCCAGTTCCGCGAAACCCCCATGATCATGCTGACCGGCAAGGATGGTTTTACCGACCGGATTAAGGCCCGCATGGCCGGAGCGAACGAATTTTTGAGCAAACCCTTTGCGGAAAAGGAGTTGTTGACCATTGTCGAATCCTACGTGGGCCCTCCCCCCAAACGGGGCGGTGGCGAATAAGCGTTGGGGTAGCCAAAATGTTGGCACAGAAGACTATAGGCGAAGTACTGGACAGAAGAGTGGCCTCACCGAAACAATAGGGGTAGCATGGCCGGCCCGGAGCCAGGGAGCCAGGTGAGGTTACAAGAGCAAACCTCAGTCAAAGCAGCCCGACGGTTGCGCGGGAGTGCAAAAGGAGCAAGACGGCGATGAGCAAAGTGCTGGTGGTGGATGACAACCGTACCTACCTGGAGACCATTTCCAGCTTGCTTTCCGAGAACGGTTTGGAAGTCTCCACAGCAACAGACGGCGTAGAGGCGATGGAGCTCATTCGTCAGCAGAAGCCTGATGTGGTGGTGCTGGATATTGTCATGCCGCGCATGAACGGCTACGAGGTATGCCGGGAAGTGAAGGGGGATGAAAGTACCAAACACATTCGCATCGTCATGTGTTCCACCAAAGACCAGACCTTTGATATCGAGTGGGCCAGGCGCAACCAGGCGGATGCCTATGTAACCAAGCCCTTTAAGCCCCAAGAGCTCCTGGCGACCATCAAACATCAATTGCAGGAGATGAATCGGAAATGAGTCGCGTTTTGGTGGTGGAAGACAGCCAATCCCAGCGGGAGATGATCAGCAAGCTGCTGCAGGAAAACGGCTTCGAGGTGATGACTGTGGAAGACGGGGTGGAGGCCGTAGAGGCGGTGAAGCAAAACAAACCCGACCTGATCGTGCTGGACATCGTCATGCCGCGCATGAACGGCTATGAGGTGTGCCGTCTTCTCAAGGCCGACCCTCTCACCCAAAAAACGCCCATCGTCATGTGTTCTTCCAAGGGCGAAGAATTTGACCGCTACTGGGGGATCCGCCAGGGAGCGGATGCCTACATTGCCAAGCCTTTCCAGCCCCAGGAACTGGTGGGTACGATTAAGCAATTACTGAGAGGCTGAGAGCTGCCCCTTCTGCTTCCACGCCTTTCGGTAGGTCCTGAGAACGACTCTGCGTTTTAAGCAGGGAGGGGGGCGGGATCAACAGTCCACAAGACTATCCATGCGGGGGAGCATCATGCTGGGGGATCTGGATTTATTGATGGGGGATGAGACCCAAGAGTTGCGGGAGATGGAGGCTCCCGAAGGTGAGCTATTCCTAAAGTTCAAGATTGCCACCGGGGAGGAATTTGCGCTGCCAGCGGTATCGGTTGTGGAGGTGGTGAGCATTGGCCCAGAGAAAATCACCCCCATGCCCAATGTGGCCCCAGTTTTGCTGGGCACGCTGAATTTGCGGGGCGAGATCATCTGGGTTGCAGACCTGGGGCAATTTTTGGGGATCAGCCCGCCCCTGAACATCGACCGAGCCGAGATTCCTGTGGTGGCCGTGATGGATCAACAGGATTTGCTCATGGGCTTGGCTGTGGATTTAATTGTAGGCATGGAGTGGCTGAAGACTGAATTGGTGCGGCCTGCCCTCACGGCTCCTGAGTCCATGGCTCCTTTTTTGCGAGGGGAATGGGTGGTGCCCGGAACGGGATCGCGCTTGCCATTGCTGGATCAGTCGGCCATCCTGCGATCCAATCGTTGGGGTTGACAGACGGCCCCCTGGGAGCTCAGCGGGAGGAAAGTGTATAGTTCCTATCAAAGATCCAAGCTAACTCCAGCCACAATGGGGAAAGTTGGACCAAATCTATCCCCTACCGATGCGTGTCGAGGCTGTTGAGGGTAAGCCCTGAGACGGCGGCAGAAAGGCCCACTCTTGCTTGACTGAATGTGGAAAAGGGGGGATAGCCTGCATCCATGGGGTTTTGAGGTGTTGGGGGCGTTCCGTTTGCATCTGTGTTGACGCGTGAACAGAGGTAGGCAAGCAGTGAAGGGAGGATCCATGGTTCCGAGCGCGAACAGTCAGAGAGACTACACCGATGCGATGGCCGCCTTTTGGCAGGGAGACTACGTCCGGGCGGTGCGGTTGTTCAACCAAGTGGCCGCTGCTGAACCGCAAGATACTGCTGTCAAGCTGCTGCTGGCTTTGGCACAAAAACAAGCTGGGCAGTTGTTGGAAGCTCGCCAAACCTACAACACCATTTTACAAACAGCCAGTGATCCCGATGAGCTGGAGTCGGCCCGGAAGGGTCTAGAAGAGCTGTTGCAAATGGCACCGGAGCTGGCGGATCTTCCCGATTCCCCAGAAGCGGACGAGTTTCGCTCTCCAGATGAGTTTGCACCTGGGTCGGATGCCTTTTCGGAAGAGGCTTTCTCTGCTCCCGATCCCTTCTTGCAGTTCGAGGAGATGGGGGAAGAGGAGGCGGATCCCTTTGCTCAGGATCCCTTTCCACTGGAGGCAGACAGCCTTGGCAGCGATTTCATGGGGGAAGAGAGATTCAGGGATCCCTTGGAGACCGGGCTGCAAATGCCGGAGGCTGATCCGCTGGGTTTATCTCACCCGATGCCGACCCATTCTCGGGTAACACCACCGGCCACCTCGCGACGGGTAGGCTCGGAAGAGGGCGGGCCTCAAACCGATCCGGTGGTCGAAGATGACTTTGCCTTCCTCAACGAGTTCGATCGAGAGCATCTGGAAGCCCTAGAAGGCGACTTCGACTCCATTACGCAGTTGGCCGGCGATGCCGATTTTCCCGATGAGATGGGCTTCTCCCTGCCTGGTTTTGAGGAAGAGGAGGGGGGATCCCTGGAAGAAAGCCTGCCGACCGAATTGGCTGCCCCCATGAGTGAGCCGATCCCTGCTCCCGACGAAGATACTGCCAGTCCCGGCTCTGCCCTCTTCGAGCTTGACGAGCTAGACAGCCTGGATCGCGAACTTGCCGGCATGGATGGCGGCGAGCCGGTGGGGGCCTTCCGCCCAGATGAGGGGGCGATTGGGGGGATGAGCCCAATGGCGGAGACCGGCAGCGGAGCGGCCCAAGTTCTGCTGCCCACGGCCTCCCTCCCTATTCTTAGTGTAGGTGAACAAGGGGCAAGAACCTCTGCTGGGATCGCCAACCGACCGATTGGGGATCGGCAATTGGCCATAGCGCTTATCCAAGGAGCTGTGAGTTTGGCTGCCGGCTTGGCGATTGGCCTTGGGATCCAGGCCAATGGGGGAGCTCGCTTGATTGCCGGGGTGATTGGAGGCGGGCTGATCGGCACAGGAGCAGGGGTTATCCTCGGGGCCAGCAGTGCCAAACAAATTCGCTCCACCGCCCAAGAGCTGGCCGGCCACTTTGCCGCCTTGGCCCAGGGGAATTATTCAGTACGAGCCACAGCCAACACCCACGATGAGCTGGGGCGCTTGGCCGACAGCTTTAACCAGATGGCGGCTGCCCTTGAAGCCAACTTCGCCGAACTGAGCCAGCGGGCTGCCGAGCAAGGGCAAGCTAAGGAAGACCTACAGCGCCAGGTGATTCGCCTGCTGGACGACGTGGAAGGGGCTGCCCGTGGAGACCTGACGGTGCGGGCAGAGGTGACTGCCGACGTGCTGGGGGCTGTGGCCGACTCCTTTAACCTGACCATTCGCAGTCTGCGAGACATTGTCAGCCAGGTGAAGCGGGCCGCCGCCGCCGTGAACAATGCCGCCTTGCAGAACGAGGACTTTGCCCGCAGCCTCTCTGCCGACGCCTTGCGCCAGGCGGAGGAGATTTCCAACTCCCTCAACTCCATTCAGGAGATGACGGACTCCATTCAAGAGGTGGCCAGCAACGCCCGCGAAGCGGCCAACGTGACTGCCCAAGCCACAGAAGCAGCCGCTCGGGGTGAAGAAGCTGTGGATCGCACGGTAAGTGGCATCCTGGAAATTCGCGAAACCGTGGCAGAAACCACCCGCAAAGTGAAGCGATTGGCGGAATCCTCGCAGGAAATTTCCAAAATTGTGGCTTTGATCTCTCAAATTGCCTCGCGCACCAACCTGCTTGCCCTCAACGCCAGCATCGAGGCGGCACGAGCCGGGGAATCGGGACGGGGCTTTGCCATCGTGGCCGATGAGGTGCGACAACTGGCCGACCGAGCTGCCAAAGCCTCGAAGGAGATCGAGCAGATCGTGTTGCAGATTCAATCGGAAACCGGCAACGTGATGACGGCTATGGAAGAAGGCACCCAACTGGTGATCGAGGGGACGCGGCGGGCCGAGCAGGCCAAGAACAGCCTGGACGAGATTATCGAGGTCAGTCGCCGGATCGACGAGTTGGTGCGGGCGATCTTTCAGGCCACCGTGCAACAAACGGAAACCTCTCGCTCTGTGGCGCAGGTGATGCAATCGGTGGAGTTGACCGCCAACGAGACCTCTAAGGAGGCGCAGAAGGTGGCAGCTTCGCTCCAACAGTTGGTGAGCATCGCCCGCGAGTTGCAAACTTCTGTCGGTCGCTTCCGGGTTGGGGATGAATGAGCAAATCTGCTGTTTTGAGGGCATTCTAGGGACAAGGATCCCCATGCAGGAGACGTTATCGATCCTTAGCAAATGCCACTGGGATCCCCCTGTTCCGACTTTTGGCCGGACTCTTCGCTCAGGCGAGCCTCAATCTGTCCGGTCTGCTATTACTGATGCATACCTGTGGGCTGTAGGAAGGGCCTCCTGCCATGAATGAAGAAGCACAGAAGCGGATCCTCAGTTATTTCATCGAAGAAGCCCGCGACCACTTGGCAACAATCGAACAAGTGCTCCTCAGCCTGCGGGACAGCATGAGCGATCCCGAGCTGATCAACGAGCTGTTTCGAGCTGCTCACTCCATCAAGGGGGGAGCTGCCATGCTGGGCCTCACCAGCATCCAACGGACGGCCCACCGCATGGAAGATTTTTTCAACATCTTTCGCTCCCGTCCAGGCGGAGTGCCTGTCGACCAGTACCTGGAAACCCTGCTGCTGCGGGCCTTTGATGGGCTTTCGATGTTGTTGGAGGAGCTGCAGAGCCCCCGCGGCCTCACCCAAGAAGTCAGCAACACCACCCTGGCGGAACTGGAGCCGGTTTTTCAAGAGACCGAAAGGCACATTCAAAATCTTCTCGGCGAGGGCCCTGTCTCAGCTCCCGTCTCGCCGCCGGCGGTTCGCACCCTGCAGCAGGACATGGCGGAGGTGGTGCCGCAGCAGTTGCGCCAGATGCTGGAGCTGTTTAAACAACGGGATCAGCCAGATGTCCGAGAGCGCTTGGCAGCGGCGAATGCCGTTCTCAAGGAGATCGGGCAAGTCCATCATCTGGCGGGCTGGCAACAGTTGACGGAAACCTTCGAGCAAGCCCTGGGCAACCCCGATGCCGACCTGCGAACTTTGGCTTTGGTTGCCTTGCGGGATTTGAAGCAAGGGCAGCAGCTCATCCTAGACGGCAAGGCCGAGCAGGTTGCCCCTTCTTCAGAATTGCAACAATTGGCTCGCCCTGCTGCCCCTCCTGCCCCACCGGATCCTCTTGAGGTGGTGGTGCATCAGCAGATCCCGGCCCTGCTGCGCCAGATGCTGGAGCTGTTCAAACGTCCTGACGACCCGGCCACTCGACCGGCTCTGCAAGCTCTGGCCCAATCTTTGCAGGATTTGGGGCAATCTTCGGCTCTGGAACTGGGAGGCTGGACAGATTTGACCCGCTTGATCGGCGAGATTTTGGCGGATCCCAGCCAGGATTTGCGGCAGTTGGCCCTGCCGGTGCTGCGAGATCTGAAGCAAGCCCACCAGGCTCTGGCCGGCGGAGCGGCAAACGCCATCCGACCCTCGGCTGAGTTGCTGGCTTTCCGCCCTGTTCCGGCAGCCCCTGAAGAGCCAGAAGTCCCTGAGCCCTTCGACCTTGGTCTGGCTTGGGGGTCTGAGGCAGAGCCGTCATTCCCAGAACCTGGGGGTGCCCCAGAGGATTGGGCTGCGGCTGCTGGGATCCCTGCGGAGGAAAGCGCTACCCCCGATCTGAGCTGGGAAGCGGTAACCCTCGCTGAGACATCCTTTCAAGAGGATGAGCCCGGAGCTGCCCTGTCGCCGGAGCAGGAGAGCGCAGAGGCAAGCGGAGATCTGGCGGCGGAACAGCTCTCATCCCTATGGGAAGTGGGCACTGCTGAGGACTCCGTCCCGCTGGCGGGAACAGATTCAGAGCACCGATCTGCTCCCGCGGAAGAGGGGGATCTGGATCTGAGTTGGCCAGGGATCCGAGCCGAAGCGGCTTGGGAGGAAGACTGGAGGACAGCTGCCGTGCCGGCAGAAAGCCCAGAAGAGGACGGGCAGGGAGCTGACTTGGCCTCTGTTGCGGACGACTTCGGTCGCGTTAGCGGAGCGGAGCTCTATGCCACTCCCTTGGATCTGGAGGAAGAAGCCACCTCAGCCTTTGACGAGCTGTTTGCCAACGCAGAAGCGCTATCCGATATTGAAGAATTCCCAACGGAGCTGATCCCCTCCTCTCCTGAGCCCCTCTTGCAGACCTTTGAGGATCTGAGCCCAAGGTTGGATGAGGAGAGAGCTGAGGCCGATCTGGCGGAGCTGTTTGCCGAAGTGGTGGGTGAAGGGGCAGAGGGGTTTGTCTCTGCTGAGCCTGCCTGGGATGCTGAACAGGAGCCGACTGCCCAGAGCGTTGCTGCGGAAATGGGCGAGGGATCCGGCTTTGTCCCAGACGAAGCCGCAAGTGCCGGGGTAGAGGCCCTATTTGAGCTGGAGGAACTTCCCGTAGAGAGTGCTTTCCGGCAGGAAGGGTCTCAGCTTCCGGACTTTGAGGCCGTTCCCGCTGGTGAGCCGGAGGCCGATCCTTGGGCGGCTGAACCGTCCCCACCCCTTCAGGAAGCCCTTGAGGACGGGGAAATCGCAGCAGACCTTTGGGCTGAATTTCCCGCAGATATCCAGCTAGAGGATTTTTCCATCCCAGCAGATTATCTGGCAGAGTCGGGATCCGACGAGGTGGGATCCTCAGAGTTCGCTGACTCTGCTGCCTTCGATACTGCCGAAGACAGCCTGGAGAGCTTTTTTTCCACCCCTGCGGCAGAAGCCGATCCGGCTTGGTCGATGCCGGAAGCAAGTGAACCTTCCGTATTTTTGGATCCCTCTTTTGGCCCATCCCTGGACATCGCTGAGGCTGATGCTGCCGAAGCTGAGCAACTGGGGGATCTCTTTATCGGCGAACCCTTCCCCACGTCGCCCGACATGGCCAATGAGCCGAGGGAATCGCCAATTCCAGACTTCGGAGCCGAGCTGAGCCTAGGGGATCTCTTCGCCGGCGAGACCCTCGAGGAGGCGTCCGATGGGGACTCCATCCCCCTGACCCAATCAGCAGCTGGGGACACAGCAGAAGCCCAGGCGTGGGCGCTTCTGGAGGAGCTGTTCCCGGTTCAGGAGGAGTCTTTCGCAGAACTGCAACCCACGGCTGAGGAGGCAGTCGCCCCTTCCCCCGAGCTCTCCTTCGACCGTCTCGATGCCCTATTCACCCAGGAATCCGACCCAGAAGAACTGAGCCTGGGGGCCAGGGGATCCCTCTCGGCCATGGATAGCGACAGCCAGGTGGATCTGGATGAGTTGAGCCAGTTCTTTGCAGAAGGGGAAGCGCCCCAAGAAGAACCCCCCTTGGATCTTGCCACCTTCCTGGAGGACACAGAAGCTTTGCAAGCGAGCAGCCTGGCGGAAGTGCCCGTGTCTGAGCCAGAGCCGCCGGTTGCCGCACTGGAGGAAGAAAATGCCCTCCAGCCTGCGGAGGACGATCTGGAAAGCCAGTTGGCCAGCCTGTTTGCAGAGGATGAATCCTTAGCCGTTCCTGTTGGCGAGGCCGAGACCCCAGAGGAAGAGGCGCTGGAAGCTGCTCCGGCTCCCCGTTTGGACGATTTGGCCGCCCTCTTCGACGCTGCCGAGCCGGCGGTAACCCCTGAGCTAGAAAAGGCTATCGCCCCCCTTGTGGGATCCCCTGCAGCCGCGAGCGGCGAGGCTGCTGACGACTTTGCAGCCCAGCTGGAATCGCTCCTGGGCGATCTCGAGGTTCCTGCCCAAGCACCTGCTGCGGCGCCAGCACCTTCGCCGCCAGTTGCTGCTGCTGCTCCAGCAACCCCCACCCCAGCAGCAGCTGCCCCGGCGGCAACTGGGCCGACTTCACGGCGAACTGCTGCCCTCAGCAACCCTGTGATGCGGGTGGAGGTGCGCCACCTCGACTCCATCAACAACCTAGTGGGAGAGTTGGTGGTCATCCGCAACAGCATGGAGCAAAACCAAACCCGTCTGCGCCAGTTTCTGGATGGCCTGTTGGGCCGTGTGCAACAGCTAGGGGATCTGGGCCAGCGCATGCGGGATCAGTATGACCGCTCCTTGCTGGAATCGGCTTTGTTCTCCAGCCGCAGCAGCTCAGCCTATGGCGGCACGGTAACGGTGGGCTTCGGTCGAAATGGGGAGGGATCCAGCCGAGGAAGGCGGAGTCATTCCTCCGGCCAAGAGTTCGACAAGCTGGAGATGGATCAGTTTACGGCCTTCCACGCTCTGGCCCAGGAGATCATTGAGCTCATCGTGCGGGTGCGCGAGTCCTCCTCCGACATCGAGTTTGCCGTGGATGAGGCCGAGCAGATCACCCGCCAATTCCGGCAGGTAACCACCCAACTGCAAGAGGGCCTGAACCGGGCGCGCATGGTGCCCTTCTCGCAAGTTGCCGACCGCTTGCCCCGCGCCATTCGGGATCTCTCCATCAAAACGGGCAAGCAGGCCAGCCTGGTGGTGGAAGGCCGTGACACGCTCATCGACAAGGCCATCCTGGAGGAGCTCTATGACCCCATGACCCACCTGGTGAACAACGCCCTGGTACACGGGATCGAGACCCCTGAGGAGCGGCGGCGGGCGGGCAAGCCCCCTGAGGGCAAGATCACCGTCAAGGCCTTCTATCAGGGCAACCAAACCATCATCATCGTCTCGGACGACGGCGCCGGGATCCCGGTGGAGAAGGTCAAGGCCAAGGCCCAAAGGCTGGGGCTGCTGTCGGAGCAAGCCGACGAAGACGAAGTGTTCAACGTTCTCTTCCACCCTGGCTTCAGCGTTCGCGAGGCCAGCGAGGTGGACGATCTGGCCGGGCGGGGGGTTGGCTTGGATGTGGTGCGCCGCAACATCACCGATCTGCGCGGCAGCATTCAAGTGGATTCTGCGCGGGGCAAAGGAACCACCTTTACCATCCGCCTCCCCCTCACCCTGAGCATTTCCAAGGCCATGGTGTGTGTCAGCGACAAAGCCCTGATCGCCTTCCCCCTGGATGGCGTGGAGGAGATGCTGGATGTTCCTGCCGACGAAGTTCAGCCGGATGAGCAGGGGCGGCCCTCGATTCTCTGGCGGGATCAGCGCCTTCCCTTCCAGCCCCTCTCAAATCTGCTGGCCTACAGCTGCAGCCACAGCCGCAGCCGTTCCGAGGTGTACAGCATCACCCAGGATGAGGGCATTATTCCCATTGTCATCCTGCAAAGTGCCGGCCAGTATGTTGCCCTGCAGGTGGACAGCTTCGTGGAAGAGCAGGAAATCGTGATCAAGCAACTGCGCGGGCCTGTGCCCAAGCCACTGGGCATTTCTGGGGCAACGGTGTTGGGGAACGGGCGGGTGCTGCCGATTGCCGACATCATCGAGCTGGTGGACATAGCCCACGGTCGCCGTCGGGATCTCAACCGCTTCTGGCTGGATCACCGGGATGAGGAGCCAACCCCAGAAGAGGTGCGCCAGACCACCGTGTTGATCGTGGACGACTCGATCACCGTTCGGGAGCTGCTCTCGATGTCTTTCCAGAAGGTGGGCTACCGGGTGGAACAGGCGCGGGATGGCCAGGATGCCTGGGAAAAGCTGCGCGGCGGCCTGCCCTGCGACCTCATCTTCTGCGACATCGAGATGCCGCGGATGGACGGCCTAGAACTGCTCACCCGCCTGCGGGAAGACAGCAACTTCAAGCATCTCCCGGTTGCCATGCTCACCTCGCGGGGGGCAGAACGGCACCGGCAAACAGCACGGGAGCTGGGAGCAACTGCCTACTTCACCAAGCCCTATCTGGAAGAGGAGCTGCTCAGCGCTGCTGCCCGCATGTTGAGGGGAGAACAGTTGTTGGCGCCCAACCCAACTTCCTAATCGCGACAGCGGTGCGGTTCCCGTTCAGCTAGAAATCGCAGGAGCCCCGCACTGTACCCGTAGGGTCAGTGCCGGGAGGAATGCGCTTTGATGAAGTACAATGAACTCATGAGCCAAGTCCTGACCATATCCTGTAAGCTCAAGGTGTCCCCGTCGCAAGCCGCCAAATTGGACGCGACGATGGATGCCTTTGTACAGGCATT
>NZ_JBSSBV010000031.1:0-33081 GCF_054059115.1 Thermostichus sp. MS-CIW-26 | reverse complement strand
CTCATGGGCTTATTGTAGTTTATCCAGACTTTTGACCAGCAAACCTATATGGAGGAGGGCTTTCCTCCCGACACCAAGCCTGCGGCTATGGTGCGCGCCTCCAGCCCGAAAATTTGGTGAACCATTGGATTGCCCTGTTTGTTTTCATCCCTCTTCCCCATGAGGTGAGGGGATCCTGCCTATCGCAGATCGGTTTGCCCTCCCTCGCTGGGATGGCTTTCTTGGATGATCAGAGCAGGATTTTGTGAATTCAAATCCCAAGTGCAGGCCAAGCCTTCTTTGCCGAGATCTCTTCGCTTCCCTCAACTCCATTGATGACTTAGCCTATTTACCCTAGGAGACACTATGGCAACTCTTTACTTCAGCCCGCTTTTCGAGGTACAAGCTCTGCAAGCGGAGCCCAACCGGGGACGCTCTCGCTCCTTCCTGCCCACTCCTCTGCAGGTTTGGGAGAGCGGCGAAGCCTACACCGTCCAGTTGTGGGTGCCCGGTGCCAATCGGGAACGCTTCCACATCGAGGCCACGGCTCAACAGCTCTCCATCAGCGGCGAGATCCAGGTTCACGGCCCTGAAGGTGCTGAATTGCGCTACCAAGAAGTGGAGCCCCAACCTTTTCAACGCATCCTCAAGCTGGCCCGCCGCATCCAGCCGGAGAAAGTCTCGGCCACCTATCGCGACGGCATCCTCACCCTCACTCTGCCCAAAGCCGACGCAGCGCGGGTGATCAAAGTCCAAGTGGGCGCCTCAAACCCCACTACTCCGACGGAAGCCGTGACGGTGGAAAGCCAACCTGCCTAGGATCCCCCTCTTTTCGGGAGAGGGGCTGGGGGTGAGGATCCACTGCACGCGCACCTCATCTCCCACCTTAAAATCCAGCGCCCGGCTGGCATTGCCTCGGTTTTGCACGATCTCCACCCAGCCGGAGCTGCCCACCAGGGCCAGCACTTCCCCAACTTCTCCCTCAGCAAAGGTGGCCACGGAGCGGACGGGGATCCCTTTGATCCAGGCGCTCCAGCTTCGACCTTCCACCCACTGTCCAGGCAGGTTGGTGATGCCGTTGCCGAAGTGGTCGATGGCCTGGACCAGGCCGCGACAGCCGTTGGTCTCCATCTGGGGTGGCGGCCACTCCCAGCGGGTTAGTTCTGCTACGTCTAGGGGATCCCCCAGCTCCGCCAAAGGGATCCCGTTGGCCAAATGGGCGGCAACTGGGGCAAAAATATCCCGCCCATGAAAGGTGCGGCTGGGAGAGGGGGTGCGCCAATAGCGGGGCCGGTTGAGTTCCACAGCAGCCAGCGCCGGAGTTTGGGCCAAAACGCCGCTGAACAGGCCATTGTCGGGGCCGACCAAAAAGCCCGTCTCGGTTTGGATGGCCACCGCCCGGCGGCTACTCCCCACCCCTGGATCCACAACGGCCAGGTGAATGGTGCCCGACGGCAGGTAGGGATAGGCCGTCATCAGGGCAAAGCGAGCCGCTGCCACATCCTGAGGCGGGATCCCATGGCTGAGGTCGATGAGTTGAGCCTGTGGGGAAAGGGTATGAATCACCCCTTTCATAATGCCCACATAGGGATCCTGCAGGCCAAAATCCGTCAACAGGCTAATAAAAGGCATACCCTTTTGAGGCTTGAGGATCCCAGTTTAAGGATCCCAAAAGATAACAGCGCTTATGGATGGGGTGGCTAGCGGGCGGCAAGAGCAGGTTGCGGGCGCTCATACGCCTGCCCCAAACGCGCCAACTGCTGCACCAACAAACTCAAGAACAGGCCCACATCGGTAACAATCCCCACCGACTCCAGGGATCCCCGATCGGCCAGCTTGGTCACCACTGCCGGGTTAATGTCCACGCAGATCAGCTTGACCCCGGCAGGCGTCATGTTCCCGGCACCAATGGAGTGCAACATGCTGGAGAGCATCAACACCATGTCGGCCCCCTGTAGCAGCCGCGCATAATCCTGTTGGGCCTTGATCAGATCCATCTCCGTATCCGGCAGCGGCCCATCGTCGCGGATGGATCCCGCCAGGGAGAAGGGCACCTGAGCGCGAATGCACTCGTAGAACACCCCGCCGGTAATCACGCCCGCTTCCACCGCAGCTCGGATGCTGCCGTACTTGCGGATGAGGTTGATGGTTTTGAGGTGATGCTTGTGGCCGCCCTTGACCGGCGTGCCCCGCGACAGATCCACCCCCAGCGAGGTGCCGTAGAGATTCTGCTCCAAATCGTGAACGGCAATGGCATTGCCCCCCAACAGCGCCTGCACATAGCCCTCCCGAATCAGGGTAGCCAAGTGGGATCCGCCGCCTGTGTGGATGACCACCGGCCCTGCCACCACCACCGTTTTGCCGCCCCGCTCCTTGATTTGCCGCAGCTCCCAGGCAATCTGCTCCACCAGGATCTCCACCCGCCGCTCGCTGGAGACCCCCGATCCCATAAAGGTAAACTCCTGGGAAGAGCGCTCTTTGCTGGCCTGGCGCACGGTGCGGATCCCTTCCACCCCACACACCACGGCATCCCCCACCTGCAAATCTCGAATCAGGGTGCAATAGGCTGAAAACTCCGTCTTGCCATTGCAATCGGATCCCTTGACCACGATCACCCCATCCATGCGCTGACGCTGCACCGGGATCCACTGGCCGGCCACCCGCACCTGCGTGGGGTAGATGGTGGTGACATAAAAATCGTCGGGCGCTACCCCTGCTTTCTCTACCCGCTCCAGACGGGCATCTTGCTGGGTTTCTTCCGAGAGACGGGCCCCCTGCTCGATCAAGGCGCTGAGAATGGTATCCAGGGTCTCTTCGGTGGGAGCGGAAACGGCCAGTTCCACCGTGGAAGTGCTCTGCCGTTTTTCCCCAAGCTGAAACTTGAGGATCTGGAAGCTGCCGCCATTGTCCACAATGCAATCGACGGCCCTGGTGAGCAGATCGCTGTCCACCAAATGTCCCTGGAGGGTCACCGTCCGGCTGAGCACTGTGGCCACCGGATCGGTTTGGGGAGCCACCGTCTCGTCGAGGCGCAATGTCAAGCACTTGGCCGCCCCACCGGCTTTCAGGAACTCCGTCAGCTCCGTCTGCACCACCGCAAATCCCCGCTCCTGTAGGGCGGCTTCCAGCTCTGGGCTGACCCGATTCACCAAGATCGTGCCGTTCACATCCACGGCATTGCAGGCAAAGTGAATGGCATCCGCCTCCTGAACCGGGATCCGCTTTTCAGGGGGCACCCGCATCTCGATCAGGCGGTTGGAATAGGCATCAAAAGCCGGTGGATAGTAAAGCAAATAGCCTTCGGAGAGGGGGCAAAAGCAGGTGTCTAGGTGGTAGAACCGCTCGTCCACCAGCCGCAAAGACAACACCTCGATCCCCAGCCACTTGGCCAAGTAGGGGTGAGACTCCAACATGGAGCGAAAGCCGTAGCCCGCCCACAGCCAGCGCCCTGCCCGATCCAACAGAGCATCTCCTGCCCCCTCAAAAGCCAGGGCCGGCGGCAGCTCATAGACGGTGTAGCCCTGTTCCTCAAACCAAGCCTTGAAATGGGGCTGTTCCCCCTGCCGCTCTGGGTGATAAAAACGGCTCAGCACCACCTTGGATCCCAGGATGAGCCCAGCATTCGCCGTAAACACCATATCCGGCCATCCCGGCACCGGCTGGATCAGCTTCACCTCCGCCCGTTGCGAGAGATGCGAATAGAGAGCCTGCCACTGCTGCAACGCCCGTTCTCGCGAAGAGCGGTGAACATTCCCCACCATCCAGGGGTTGATCACATAGTCCACCTCGTAGTGATCGGGTGGGCACATCAAATACCGAATGGCACCAGGCATAGATCTCAGAGCGCAATCTGCAGCAGGGCATCCCCTAGATTAGCAGTTGCGTGAGCAGCATCCTCAAGAATCATGAAAGAATCATTATTTGTGGGAATCTTTCGCCAGCTCTGGCTGCGGTGGGACGGGATCGGCAATGTTGGGCAACTCCAGACAGTAGCCCGCCCCATAGACGGTTTTGATGTACTGGGGGTGGCGGGGATCCGGCTCCAGCTTGGTGCGCAGGTGGCGGATGTGAACACGGATGGTCTCGATGTCGTCGTCGGGCTCGTAGCCCCACACCTCCTGCAGGATTTCGCTGGGGGAAACGGTCTGCCCATGTCGCTGCATCAGACAGTGGAGCAGGTCAAACTCCAGGTGGGTGAGCTTGATCGTTTTGCCGAACCACAACGCCTCAAAGCGCTCCGGCACCAGCGTGAGAGGGCCATAGGTGAGGATCTCCCCATGCTTGGCCGCCTGTGGGATCCGGTCTGAGCGACGCAGCAGGGCCCGCACCCGCACCAGCAGCTCCTGCACCTCAAAAGGCTTGGTCAGGTAGTCGTCGGCACCGGCATTAAAGCCCTCGATCTTGTCCTGGGTTTGGCCGAGGGCGGTGAGCATCAAAATCGGGATCTCGCTGGTGCGCTCCTCCCGCCGCAAGCGCTGACAAACGGTCAGGCCATCTACCTGGGGCAGCATCAGGTCGAGGATGATCAGATCGGGGAGAACTTGCAGAGCCAGTGCTTGTCCGCGCACCCCATCGGTGGCCTTCACAACCTCGTAGCCCGCCAACTCCAGATTGATGCGCAGGATATCCAGAATCGAAGGGTCGTCCTCAATAATGAGTATGCGAGCCATAGCCGGTTGCAGCCCAAACTGCGGATAAAACGTTTTGTTAAATGTGCTAACAAAGAGCCGAAGCTTTACGACTGGAAGTTTACTTAATTTTAGCCTCATTGCAAATCTTACTGCGAAGTTAACCCGCAGGGTTGCCCAGCCCGGAGCCGGATGCAGGGGAAACTTTTCAACCCGTTTGGGGCAAATGGGTGCGTTTTTAAGGCCTACGGCCCGCTATCGCGAACGGATCTCCCTTTGGGGGAAGTGCTCCGCACCGCTGGCGCGAACGCGGCGATGAGGCGGCGGGTGTAGTCTTGCTGCGGCTGCTGGTAGATCTGGGAAGCGGGGCCAAGCTCTTCGATGCGGCCCCGGTTCATGACCATGATGCGGTCGCTCATGAACTTGACCACGCTCAGGTCGTGGGAGATGAACAGGTAGGCCAACCCCAGTTCCTCCTGCAGATCCTTGAGCAAGTTCAGCACCTGGGCCTGCACGGAGACATCCAGGGAAGACACTGCCTCATCGCAGACGATCAGGCGGGGCTCCGAGGCCAGGGCGCGGGCAATACAGATCCGCTGCCGCTGTCCTCCGGAAAACTGGTGGGGCAGGCGATCCAGCGCTTCCGGATCCAACCCTACCCGTTCAAACAGGCGTTGGGCCCGTGCTCGTCGCTCAGCAGCATTTCTCCCAATCCCGTGCAGGGCCATCGGCTCTATGACGCTGGCTCCCACACTCATGCGCGGATCCAGTGAGGCTGCCGGATCCTGAAAGATCAGCTGAATCTCGCGGCGGAGACGACGTAAGCGTTGGGGCGGCAAGCGGAGCAGCTCCTCGCCGTCGTAGATCACCTGGCCAGAGCTGGCACGGACCAGGCGCAACAGGGTTCGCCCCAGGGTGGTTTTGCCGCAGCCGGATTCTCCCACCAGCCCCAAGGTCTCTCCGGGGTAGAGGTCAAAGGTGATCCCATCCACGGCCCGGATCTCGCCCACCTGGCGGCCAAATGGCCCTCGACGGACGGCGTAGTGGGTTCGCAGATCCTGCACCTGCAACAGGGGGGGCTGACTGTACAGCCGGCGCAGCCGTTCTTCCTCTAAGGACTCCGTCCCGCTTACGCGAACGGCAGCCGGGATCTCCACCTGCTGCCACTGCTCCTCTGGGGATCCCCCTTTTTCCAGAAAATCCTGGACGGTGGGCAACCGCCGCAACCGCCGCTCCAACACCGGGCGACAGGCCAACAGGCCGCGGGTGTAGGGATGCTGGGGATCCCGAAAGATCTGCTCCACCGATCCCTGTTCCACAGCTTGGCCCCGGCGCATCACCACCACCTGATCTGCCAGTTCGGCCACCAAATTGAGATCGTGGGTGATGAAGAGGATGGCCATCTGCCGGTGCTGCTGCAGCTCCCAGAGCAGGCGCAGGATTTCCGCTTGCACCGTAACATCTAGAGCGGTGGTCGGCTCATCGGCAATCAACAGTTGGGGATTGGAGGCGATGGCACAGGCGATGGCCGCCCGTTGGATTTGGCCGCCGGAGAGCTGATGAGGGTAGCGCTCCAGCATCTGGGGAGAAAGCTGCACCTCCTCAAACAGGCGAATGGCTTGGGCGCGGATCTCCGCCGGGCTCAGGGAGGTGTTGGCCCTCAAGGTCTCCTGTAACTGCTGGCCACAGGTGTAGAGGGGGTTGAGGGCGGTGCTCGGCTCCTGGAAAATCATGGCGATCTGGGATCCGCGATAGCGCCGCCGTTGCCGGGGATCCAACTGCAGCCAGTCCACCGTTCCGTTGGGGCCCTTGAAGAGGATTTTGCCCTCCACCCGGGCCGAGCTGGGCAGCAGATCAATCAGCGTCAGGGCGGTCATGGTTTTGCCGGATCCCGACTCCCCCACCAGGCCTAAGGTCTGGCCGATCCCGATCTGGAAAGACAGCCCGTCCACCACCGGGGATCCCGAGGGCTCGCCAGCTGCACGGCTGGGCAAGAAAACCCGCAGCCCTTGTACGGTCAGCAAGGCAGAATCGGCAGTAGAGACAGCCTCAGTCATGGCGACGAAAGTGCTCCGCACCGCTGGCGCGAACGCATTAGGGGAATTGGCAGGATTATAGACTACCGCCCCCGCCTTGGCCTCCAAAGTGCTCCGCACCGCTGACCAAAAGGCGCGGCAAGCCCCGTCCTTCAGGGCAGGGAAGGATAGCGCCGACCGTAGCCGACGCCCTTTAAAAACGCAGTGCCGGCCATGTGAATATCGTTGTCATCACGCATAGGCCAAGAATACGATTGAGCGATGCAACGACTTCAAGCCTTCAAGTACGAATTGCTGCCCAACGGCCAGCAGGTGCGACTCATGCGCCGCTTCGCTGGCTCGTGCCGGTTCGTCTACAACAAGGCGCTGGCGTTACAGAAAGAACGCTACGAGTGTGGCGAGAAGAAGCTTGGCTACGCCGAGCTGTGCAAGCTGCTCACTGAATGGCGCAATAGCACAGAGACGGCGTGGCTGGGCGATGCGCCGGTTCACCCGCTGCAACAGGCGCTCCAGGATTTGGAGCGGGCTTACGCCAACTTCTTTGCCAAGCGCGCCGGCTTCCCGAAGTTCAAGAAGAAGGGCCGGTCGGACAGTTTCCGTTATCCCGACCCCAAGCAAATCCAGCTGGACCAGGCCAACAGCCGCATCTTCCTGCCCAAACTGGGCTGGCTGCGCTACCGCAACAGCCGAAAAGTGCTGGGTACGGTGAAGAACGTCACCGTCAGCCAGTCCTGCGGCAAGTGGTTTGTGTCGATTCAGACTGAGCGAGAGGTCGAGCAGCCCATTCCAACCGGCGGTGCGGTAGGCGTAGATATGGGCATCACCCGCTTTGCCACGCTGTCGGACGGCACGTTCTATGCGCCCCTCAACAGCTTCAAGCGGCACGAGGCGCGCTTGCGCAAGGCACAGCAAGCGCTCTCCCGCAAAGTCAAGTTCAGCAACAACTGGAAGAAGGCGAAAGCCCGCCTCCAGCGTATTCATTCTCAGATGGCCAACGCCCGCCGCGACTTCCTGCACAAGGTCTCGACCGCGATTTGCAAAAGCCACGCGATTGTGTGTATCGAGGACTTGCAGGTGCGCAACATGTCCAAGTCGGCGGCAGGTACGGCAGATGCTCCTGGGAAGAACGTCCGCGCCAAGTCGGGGCTGAATAAGTCCATCCTCGATCAGGGGTGGTACGAGTTCCGTCGCCAGCTGGATTACAAGCTGGCCTGGAAAGGTGGCAGACTCATTGTCGTGCCGCCGCAGAACACGAGCCGCACCTGCCCGTGCTGCGGCTATGTGTCGGCGGACAATCGCCCTACGCAAGCCAGGTTCAAATGCGCGGAATGTGGGTTCGAGGGCAACGCCGATGTGGTCGGCGCGATCAACATCCTTTCTCGCGGGATGCAAATGTTGCGAGACGAAGGGCAGGACACGACCGACGCTGCGGTCGGGATGCGGGTGGGTGAACCACCCGTGTCAGCCCGGATGGCCTGTGGATCGAACTGCACGGGCGGTCGGAAGCAGGAACCCGCCGAGACGACTGCGCAAGGAGCCATCCATGCGCAGCGTGGTAGGAATCTCCGGCCTTCAGGCCGGGGAGGATGTCAACGCCTTCCGCATACCCGAATATTGGCTGGAAACTCAGGGGCAATCAATCGTGTTGATTAACTGGAGACATTCCCCTGGTGCTCAAGGGTGTTAGCAGACCAGGGCTTGCTGCCGTTGTCGCTGTTGGCGTTCTAGAGCTTCAAACAGGGCTTGAAAGTTGGCTTCGCCAAAGCCTGTGGCTCCACCCAACCGTTGGATGACCTCGAAAAAAAACGTGGGCCGGCCAAACAGAGGCTGAGTGAAGGTTTGCAACAACAGGGGGGGGTGTCGGGAATCAGAGGCAGGCAAGGTGGTATCCAAAAGGAGCTGCTGCTCCACCAAGTCGTGCCAGGAGATGGTGGGCAACCCACCAGAAGGGAGTACTGCTCCAGAGGCCAGCTCCCTTGCCAGGTTTGTGTAGTACTCCGGTGGCACCTGCAGAAAGTTTACGCCTCCCTGTCGCAGCCGGCGCACACTGGCGAAGACATCTGAGCTGTGCAACGCCGCATGTTGCAGGCCAGGGCCATGATGGGCATCCAAAAACTCCTGGATCTGGGAAGCGGCACAGGTGGGCTCGTTGATGGCCAACTGGATCCCGGCTTCAGGATCTCCCACCACCACACTTTCTAGGCCAGAGGTGTTGGTGCGGATGCTATAGCGATACAGAGACCGCCAACCCAGCACCTGCTCATACCAATCCGCCGCTGCCTGCAGGGATCCCTGCTCCACGTTCAATACCAGGTGATCCCAGTGGGAAAACAGGTTCTCCTCGGCGGGAGCTGAATCGGGGATCCCTGAGCTGGGGATCAAAGAATGCCTGAGTCCATAAGGAGTGCGCAGGCACAGAGCAGGGCAGCCTTCGTCTTCTGCCGGGATCCACTCCACTTGGGCTCCTCGCCTCTGCAAAAGCTCTGCCAAGCCCAACAGCTCTTGCTCCTCCACCGCCAAGGCCACATCCACCACGCCAGGGGAATGTTGCTGTAAATAGCGATCCACCTCATCCCCAGGGCAAGCAGGCTGAGACAGGCGCAAGCGCAGGGATCCCTGACGCAGACAGAGGGTACTGCCGAGCTGTCCTTCCATTCGGAAGCCCCAAACTTGACAAAAGTGTTCCTGCCAACGGGGCAGATCCCAAAGATAGAAGTGCAGGTGATGGATCCCTTGGACGATTCGATTGGACTGGTTCATAGAGCAAGGCACTGCTAAGGCAAAGGCCGAGTATCCTGACGTTCTCACGGCAACAGACGACCTGGGCCGCCCTACCTCAGCATAGGCCCGCCATTTGCCGATGGAAAAGCGTAAAACAACATTAAGAAGGCATTAAGACAGTGTTAAAAAATAGGATAAAAATAAGATTAAAAAACCACGCGACCGAAAATATCCTCAGAGCGCAAGGGACTAAAATTGGATTAGGCGAGGTGTATTTAGAACGCCCAAAAAAGAAACAGAGGAGTTGCTAAAAGCCCTTCGTAGGATCCCTGGAAGCCTTGCAGAGATTGGGTAGTTCTTTGGCTCTTTTTTAAGCCTGCGTGGGGCAACTGCCGAGGTGTCACCTCGCCCTGTCGATAGATTATCAGGCGTAATAGCCGGGAGGATTGTTATGGTTGCCAGTGTGCAGCGTTCTGTAGCATCACCTACAGAATTGAAGGCGGAACCAAGGACAGGATCCAACGCAGCCGGTCAAAAAGTTTTGAGCGATTTTGCAACGGGATCCTGGCAGCGCTGCATCGATGTCAGAGACTTTATTCAACGGAATTACACCCCCTACACCGGTGATGAAACCTTCTTAGCTGCAGCCACCGAGCGCACCCAGCGGCTGTGGGCCAAGGTCAAGGATTTGATGGCTCTGGAGCGAGAGCGAGGGATCCTAGATGCCGATACTGCCGTTCCCTCTACCATCACCAGCCACGCCCCTGGCTATATCGACCCAGAGCTGGAACAAATTGTGGGGCTGCAGACGGACAAACCCCTGAAGCGGGCCATCATGCCCTTTGGCGGCATCCGCGTGGTGGAGTCTTCCCTCAAAGCCTATGGCTACGAGTTGGATCCCCGCACCAAGGAAATTTTTACCCAGTACCGCAAAACCCACAACGACGGCGTTTTTGACGCCTATACCGAAGAGATGCGCCGCTGCCGCCGCTCCGGGATTATCACCGGCCTGCCCGATGCCTACGGTCGGGGTCGCATCATTGGGGACTACCGGCGGGTGGCCCTCTACGGGGTGGATCGGCTCATCGAAGACAAGCAGGCCCAAAAAGCCAGTCTAGACCTGGACACGATGGACGAAGAGACCATCCGCCTGCGGGAGGAGCTCTCCGAGCAGATTAAGGCCCTACAAGAGCTGAAAGAGATGGGATCCCGCTACGGGTTTGACCTGGGCCGTCCGGCAGCCAACGCCCGCGAAGCCATCCAATGGCTGTACCTGGCCTACCTGGCAGCCGTCAAGGAGCAAAACGGGGCGGCCATGTCCTTGGGGCGGGTGTCCACCTTCCTGGACATCTACATCGAGCGGGATCTGCAGGCCGGGATCCTCACCGAGGAAGAGGCCCAGGAGCTCATTGACCACTTTGTTATGAAGCTGCGCATGGTCAGGTTTTTGCGCACGCCCGAGTACAACGAGCTATTCAGCGGGGATCCCACCTGGGTTACCGAGTGCATCGGCGGCATGGGCCTGGATGGGCGGCCTTTGGTTACCAAAACCAGCTTCCGCATGCTGCATACCCTCTACAACCTTGGCCCAGCGCCCGAGCCCAACTTGACCGTGCTCTGGTCGGAGCGGCTGCCGGAAGCCTTCAAGCGCTACTGCGCCAAGGTCTCCATTGAAACCAGCTCCATCCAGTACGAAAACGACGACTTGATGCGCCCCTACTGGGGGGATGACTACGGCATCGCCTGCTGTGTGTCGGCCATGCGCATCGGCAAGCAGATGCAGTTTTTTGGAGCGCGGGTGAACTTGGCCAAGTGCCTGCTCTATGCCATCAACGGCGGTCGGGATGAGATCTCCGGCGAGCAGGTGGCTCCTGCTTTCGCCCCCATCACCGCCGATGTCCTGGACTACGACGAGGTGTGGCCGCGCATGGCGCAGATGATGGCCTGGCTGGCCAAAACCTACGTCAACACCATGAACATCATCCACTACATGCACGACAAGTACTGCTACGAGCGCCTGGAGATGGCCCTGCACGACCGGGACGTGCTGCGCACCATGGCCTTTGGGTTGGCTGGCCTGTCGGTAACAGCCGACTCCCTATCCGCCATCAAATACGCGCGGGTACGGGCCATCCGGGATGAGCGGGGCCTAGTGGTGGATTACGCGGTGGAGGGCGACTTCCCCAAATACGGCAACAACGACGACCGAGTTGACTCCATTGCGGTGCAACTGGTGCAGACCTTCATGGCCGAGCTGCGCAAGCACAAGACCTACCGCAATGCCATCCCCACCCAGTCCATCCTCACCATCACCTCCAACGTGGTCTACGGCAAGAAAACCGGCAACACCCCCGACGGGCGGCGAGCGGGCGAGCCCTTTGCCCCAGGGGCCAACCCCATGCACGGCCGGGACACCAAGGGGGCGGTGGCGTCGCTGGCTTCGGTGGCCAAGCTGCCCTACGACGACGCTCTGGATGGGATCTCCAACACCTTCTCGATTGTGCCGGCGGCCCTAGGTCGCACAGCGGAGGAGCGGGTTGCCAATCTAGTGGGGCTGCTGGATGGCTACATGCGGGATGGCGGTTTCCACCTCAACGTCAATGTTCTCAACCGCGAGACCCTGCTGCATGCCATGGAGCACCCGGAGCTCTACCCACAGCTCACCATCCGGGTTTCCGGCTATGCGGTGAACTTCATCAAGCTCACCCGCGAGCAGCAACTGGATGTCATTAACCGCACGTTCCATCAACACTGCTAAAAGACCAGCCTGGGGATCCCTGAAGTCCGCCCATACCGGGGTCGATGGAAGGGATCCCCCATCGATAACCGAGGAGGCCCGATGATCATGACTGTTTGTAGCGCTGCGGATCTGGTCAGCCAGTATGCCTCAGGACGGCGCGATTTTCGGGAGATCGATTTGCAGGGGGCTGAGCTGCAGGGGATCCATTTGGCTGGCGCCGATCTCAGCTATGCCGATTTCAGTGGGGCCAACTTGGCGGGGGCCAATTTGCGGGGGTGCGATCTCAGCTATGCCGACTTCAGCGGAGCTAACCTATCGGGAGCCGATCTGCGGGGATGTCTCCTCTTTGGCAGCGATTTCCGAGGGGCGCTCTTAGAAGGAGCCTTGTTGGATCACGCAGATGTCGATGCCTATACCCATTTCCCGAAGGATTTCGATCCCAAGGCCCACCGCCTGCACGGCATCACGGTGGATACCTCCGTGCCTAGCCCACACGACCCATCGGTCTGAGCTGGGTGGGATCCCCAAGCTGCCCTTTCGGCTTTTTATCCCCCTTTCTCCCTTCCAGCCAGGATAGCAGCGGTCTAGCTAAAAGACCCTAGGGATCTAAAAAAATCTAGCCCCAACCTAATCCAAAGAGAAACGGAAACTGTGTTCTATTTAACCTGAGTTAGCAATCTGGAAGAAAACCTCAAGATTGATTGATATTTTGCAAAAGTCATCCAGGATAAAAGTATGGATACCGTTATGAACCCCCTGACACCAATTGCCGGGCGCATTCACTCGGTGGAAACCTGTGGCACCGTCGATGGGCCAGGAATCCGCTTCGTAATTTTTACACAGGGTTGTCCACTTCGCTGTTTGTATTGCCACAACCCTGACTGTCGGGATCCGGAGGCGGGACAGCTTGTTACGGTTGAGTCTTTAATTGCCGAGATCCAACGTTACAAGAATTACTTGCGAGGGGGGGGAGTTACGGCTACCGGGGGAGAGCCTTTGCTGCAACCCACCTTTGTAGCTGAGATCTTCCGTCGCTGTCATGAGTTGGGCTTGCACACGGCTTTGGATACTTCTGGCTATGGGCAACTGGAAGCAGCCAAGCCTGTGTTGGAGCATACAGATTTGGTGTTGCTGGATATCAAGTCTTATCTGCCGGAGCTGTATCGAAAGGTTACCGGTGTTTCGCTAGAACCCACTCTTAATCTGGCCCGCTATTTAGACCAGATCCACAAGCCCACCTGGATTCGTTTTGTACTTGTTCCGGGGCTGACAGATCCCGAAGAAAACATAAAGGGTTTGGCTCAGTTTGTGGCGACGCTTTCTAACGTTGAGCGGGTAGAAGTTTTGCCCTTTCACAAGATGGGGGAATACAAATGGCAGCAATTGGGATTGCCTTACACCCTTGCCGATGTCAATCCACCCACACCCGAACAGGTGAATCACGCCTTACAAATCTTTCGGGATCAAGGACTGGTGGCTGTTTGACCGTTCTGCAGTTTCAGCTTGGGTCAGCATAGCCAGGTCACGCTTAGATCCGAAGTGATTCACAGTTAATCTCTAAAACCTCTGCACCGTCTCCAGATTGGCCCTGAGCTGACTGGAATCCAAGTTGATCCCCAGGCTAACTTTACGGACTCTATGTGAACTGAAGAATACCCCAAGAGGAGGGATCCCCAATGGAAGTTTGCGTCACCTACCGCGATGGTGTTCAGTTCCAAGCGGAAAGCCGAGGGCACCGCATTCTCAGCGACCAGCCTTTGGACAATCACGGTCGAGATCAGGGAATGACGCCGCCGGAATGGTTTCTGGCTTCTCTGGGCGCCTGTGTTGGTTTTTATGCCGTCAAATATCTGGAAGCTCGGCAGTTGGATCCCAGTGGACTAGAGGTGGTGGTCACGGCGGAGAAAATTGAGCATCCGGCTCGCCTAGACAACATTCGCATCCAAGTCAAAATCGGGATCCCGCTGGACGGAAGGCATCAAAAGGGGCTGGAAAAAGCAGTTGATGCCTGCATCATTCACAATACGCTCACCCATCCCCCCACCCTGACCACCGAAATCCAAGTTCCTGCTCCTGTTGGCGCCTAGATTGCCATTCGGGTTATTCGACTATTTCCAACTATCCGATTGTCAATTGTTCCTATCGTCTAAGTCTTGATGAGTTTTGGAGGGATCCACCGATGCCAGTAACCAATCTAGCCGAGCTGGAAACCTTGATCCAGCAGGTGAAGGCTGCCCAAGCTGAATATGCAACTTTCACCCAAGAACAGGTAGACCGGATTTTTCACAAAGCCGCTCTGGCTGCCAACAACGAACGGATCCCGTTGGCCAAGCTGGCGGTACAGGAAACCGGCATGGGTATTGTGGAGGACAAGGTGATCAAAAATCACTTTGCCTCGGAATACATTTACAACAAATACAAACACGAGAAAACCTGCGGGGTTATCGAGCGGGATGAGAGCTTTGGCTACGAGAGAATTGCTGAACCGGTGGGTCTTTTGGCAGGTATTGTGCCGGTAACCAACCCCACGTCAACGACCATTTTCAAGGCTCTGATCACCCTCAAAACCCGCAACGGCATTATCTTTTCTCCCCACCCGCGGGCTAAACAATGCACCATTGCCGCGGCCAAAGTGGTCAGAGAAGCTGCCGAGGCAGCGGGCGCTCCTGTGGGGTTGATCGGCTGGATCGACGAGCCCACCATCGAGCTTTCTCAGGCCTTAATGCAGCATCCTGAGGTGAAGCTGATCTTGGCTACCGGCGGGCCTGGCATGGTTAAAGCGGCCTACTCTTCGGGCCACCCGTCTTTGGGGGTGGGAGCGGGCAATACCCCGGCAGTGATCGATGCCAGTGCCGATATTCCCATGGCTGTCAGCTCGATTTTGTTGAGCAAGACCTTCGACAACGGCATGATCTGTGCCTCAGAACAGGCAGTGGTGGTGGTGGATGCCATCTACGAGCAGGTCAAGGCCGAGTTTCGCCATCGGGGGGCCTACATTTTGGATCTGGAACAAACCGAAGCCGTGCGCCGCATCCTTCTCAAAGACGGTCGCCTCAATCCGGCCATTGTGGGCCAGTCGGTGCAGACCATCGCTGCCCTGGCCGGTATCCAGGTACCCGAAGGCACCAAACTGCTGATTGGGGAAGTGGAGAAGGTGGGGCCGGAGGAGCCCTTCTCCTACGAAAAATTGGCCCCCATCTTGGCCCTCTACCGCGCCAACGATTTCCACAGCGCCGTAGATGTTGCTGTCCAACTGGTCAATTTCGGCGGGCGGGGACACACCTCTGTTTTGTATACAGATCCCGCCAATCGGGACGATATTGCCTACTTTGAAAATGCCCTGCAAACCGGTCGAGTCTTGATCAACACTCCCTCTTCACAAGGGGCCATTGGGGATCTCTACAACTTCAAGCTGGATCCCTCTCTGACTTTGGGCTGTGGCACTTGGGGAGGCAATTCGATCTCCGAGAATGTGGGGCCGCGCCACCTGCTCAACATTAAAACGGTAACCCAACGTCGGGAAAACATGCTCTGGTTTCGGATCCCGCCCAAGGTTTACTTCAAGCCCGGATGTCTGCCTATTGCTCTGCGGGAATTGGCCGGCAAAAAACGCGCCTTTTTGGTGACCGATAAGCCGCTCTTTGAGTTGGGCATATTGCATCCCATCACCCAGGTTTTGGATGAGATTCGCGTGAGCTGGGATGTGTACCACGATGTAGAGCCGGATCCCACCCTCAGCAACGTCAATCGCGGTCTGGAGCAGTTGCGCCAGTTTCAACCGGATGTGATTATTGCGGTCGGTGGGGGATCCCCGATGGATGCGGCCAAGGTGATGTGGCTGATGTACGAGCAGCCCCAGGTGGAGTTTGAAGGCTTGGCGATGCGCTTTATGGACATCCGCAAGCGGGTTTACGAGCTGCCGCCACTGGGGCAAAAAGCTCAGCTCATCTGCATCCCCACCACTTCCGGCACGGGATCCGAGGTGACGCCCTTTGCCGTGGTGACCGATGACCGGGTGGGGATCAAATACCCGCTGGCGGACTACGCCCTCACCCCCACCATGGCCATTGTGGATCCGGATCTCACCCTCAAGATGCCCAAGAAGCTGACGGCTTACGGCGGCATCGATGCCCTCACCCATGCTCTGGAAGCCTATGTGTCGGTGATGGCCAGCGACTTTACCGATGGGCTGGCCCTGCAGGCCATCAAGCTCCTGATGACCTACCTGCCGCGGGCCTATGAAAAAGGTGCTGCAGATCCAGAAGCCCGAGAAAAAGTTCACTACGCCGCCACCATTGCCGGCATGGCCTTTGCCAACGCCTTTTTGGGGGTGTGCCACTCCCTGGCCCACAAGCTGGGATCCACCTTCCATCTGCCCCACGGCCTGGCCAATGCCCTGATGATTACCCACGTCATCCGCTACAACGCCACCGACGCCCCCTTTAAGCAGGCCATTTTTCCCCAATACCGCTATCCCAACGCCAAGCACCGCTACGCTGAAATTGCCGATTACCTGCAGTTGGGCGGGGCGGATGACGATGAAAAGGTCATGCGCCTCATCGAGGCCATCGAAGAACTCAAGCGGAAACTGGGGATCCCGGCCACCATTCGCGAGGCCCTGGGGGAGAAAGAGCGGGAGTTTTACGACCGTCTGGAGGCGATGGCGGAGCAAGCCTTTGACGACCAATGCACCGGCGCCAACCCCCGCTATCCCCTCATTCAAGACATGAAGGAGCTGTACGTTTTGGCCTATCGGGGCTGCCGGGTGGATTCTGCCCTCTACCACCAGCCGGAACCAGTGTTGGCCTAAGGAGTAGGGTATGTGGCAACGACTGGATCCCAGTGTGGATATCTGGAGGGCCCGATCCCATCCCCTGAATCCCATTTTTCTGCCCCGTTCGGTGGCGGTGGTGGGGGCCACGGAGCGGGAGGGCAGCGTGGGGCGGACGGTGTTGTGGAACCTCATTAGCCACCCCTTTGGCGGCACGGTTTACCCGGTCAATCCCAAGCGGCACCAGGTGTTGGGGATCCGGGCCTACGAGCGGCTGTCCGCTCTGCCGGAGCCGGTGGATCTGGCCATTATCGCCATTCCGGCAGCGGGGGTGCCCAAGGTGGTGCAGGAGTGCGTAGAAGCCGGGGTCAAGGGCGCCATTGTTCTTTCAGCAGGCTTCAAGGAAACGGGCCCTGCTGGCTGGGAGCTGGAGAAGCAAATTCAGCAGACTATCCAATCGCGTCAGCGGGACGGAGTCCTTGGGAAGCTGCGCTTGATTGGCCCCAACTGCCTGGGGATCCAAAACCCCCACACGGGCTTAAACGCCACCTTTGCTGCCCAGATGGCCCGGCCCGGCAATGTGGGCTTCATCAGCCAAAGTGGGGCCCTGTGCACCTCGATTTTGGACTGGAGCCTGCAGGAAAATGTGGGCTTCAGTGCCTTTATCTCTCTGGGATCCATGCTGGATGTGGGCTGGGGAGATCTGATTGACTACCTGGGCGAGGATCCCCATACCCACAGCATTGTCTTGTACATGGAATCCATCGGGGATGCCCGCTCTTTTCTGTCCGCGGCCCGAGAGGTGGCCCTGAGCAAGCCCATCATTGTCATCAAGGCGGGGCGCACCCAGGCGGCAGCCCAAGCAGCCGCTTCCCACACGGGCTCCCTCACCGGCAGCGACGCAGTGTTGGATGCGGCCTTCCGCCGTTGCGGCGTGCTGCGGGTGGATCACATTGAAGATCTCTTCGACCTGGCGGAGGTGCTGGCCAAACAGCCCCGTCCTCAGGGCCCTCACCTGACCATCCTCACCAATGCCGGCGGGCCAGGGGTGCTGGCCACCGATGCCCTCATCCGCGCCGGGGGATCCCTGGCCCAGCTCTCCCCCCAAACCCTGGAGCAGCTTAACCAGCTCTTGCCCCCCCACTGGAGCCACGGCAATCCCATTGATATTTTGGGGGACGCAGATCCGGAGCGCTTTGCCCAAGTTTTGGAAGTGGTGTTGCAAGATCCCGGCAGCCAGGGCTGTCTGGTCATCCTCACCCCCCAAGCCATGACGGATCCCACGGCCACTGCCGAGAAAGTGGTGGAGACCTGGCGGCGCAGTGGATCCCGGCAGCCCATTCTGGCCAGTTGGATGGGGGGAGCTGGCGTGGATGCGGGCGAGCAGATCCTCAACCAGGCCGGGATCCCCACCTACCGCTACCCGGATCAAGCGGCGCGGGTGTTTAGCCATCTGTGGCGCTTTAGTGACAACCTCAAGGCCCTCTACGAAACCCCCACCCTGGCTCCCACCAGGCCAGTGGAGCAGGAAAAAGTGCAGCAAACCCTTGCCCAGGCGAGGCGGGAAGGCCGCACGCTTCTCACGGAGGTCGAATCTAAGGAAATCCTGGCCGCCTACGGGATCCCCGTGGTGCCGACGCGGGTGGCCGAGAGCCCCGAAGCGGCGGTGGAAGCTGCCGAGGCCATGGGTTACCCGGTGGTGGTGAAACTCTACTCCCACACCCTCACCCACAAAACCGATGTGGGCGGCGTGCAGCTCAACCTGCCCGATGCTGAGGCGGTGCGCCGGGCTTTTGGGCAAATTTACCGCAACGTTACCGAAAAAGCGGGGCCGGAGCACTTCCAGGGGGTCACGGTGCAGCCGATGGTGGACACGGATGGCTATGAGCTGATCCTGGGGAGCAGCCAGGATCCCCAATTTGGGCCGGTGTTGCTGTTTGGCAGTGGCGGACAACTGGTGGAGGTGTTTCAAGATCGCTCCATCGGCCTTCCCCCCCTCAACACCACCTTGGCCCGGCGTCTGATGGAAAACACCCTCATCTACAAGGCCCTCAGGGGGGTACGCGGACGCCCAGCTGTCGATCTGGAGGCCCTGGAACAGCTCTTGGTGCGCTTTAGCCAACTGGTGGCCGAGCAGCGGGAGATTAAAGAGATCGACATCAATCCGCTGCTGGCTTCCAGCGAGGGCCTGCTGGCTTTGGATGCCCGCGTCATTTTGCGAACCGAGCAGGATCCCCAGGTGCCTTTGGCCATCCGCCCCTACCCCACCCAGTACATCTGGCCCTTCCGGGACGGCATCACCATCCGCCCCATCCGCCCCGAAGATGAGCCTCTGGTGATCGATTTTCACCGCCACGTCTCCGATTACAGCGTCTATCTGCGCTACTTCCACCCGATCAAATACAGCGCCCGCATCGCCCACGAGCGCCTTACCCGCATTTGCTTTAACGATTACGACCGCGAGATTGCCTTAGTAGCAGAAAAACAGGAGCCAGAGGCCAATCGCGTCAGCGGGACGAAGTCCTTAATCCTCGGCATCAGCCGCCTCTCCAGAAAACATGGCTTTCCCCAAGAAGCAGAGTTTGCCATGCTGGTGGCGGATCCCTACCAACGGCAAGGGATTGGCACAGAGCTGTTGACCCGCCTCATTCAGGTGGCCCGCTGCGAAGGGATCCAGCGCCTCACCGGCGAGGTTCTTGGCGAAAACGAGGCGATGCGCCGCCTGTGTCAGCGGCTGGGGTTTCAGTTGCGCCCTTCTCCAGAGGATCCTGGCATTCTCAAGGCCACGCTGGATCTCGCTGTCGATGCGGCGATCCCCACCCCTGTCCTGCCTAGGGATCCTTAAATAAAAACGGTTTGCCGACCGGCTTACCGTAGAATAGGAACAAGGGCCTGCTCCTTCCGCCTACAGCAAGCGGAGCCCCTCTGTCGGAGAGAGGCTGGGGGCGAGGGCGGCCTGAGGTTTTGAGGACGGCTATGGAGGTTACAAAGACAGGCGGGATCCAGAGGCTGCTGGCGAGCGGGGGACGGTGGCTGGGGATGGGATCCCTGCTGCTCTGCCTTCTGCTTGGCCTTGGCGGCTGTGGCCGAGGGGGGGGATTGCAGGGGGAAGTCAGGATCCTCCTCGCTTCTTTTGCGGTGACGCGGGATGCCTACCGGCAGATCATCCCTGCTTTTGAGGCCGATTGGCTGGCGAAAACGGGGCAACGGGTGCGCGTAGAAAGCAGCTACGGCGGCTCGGCAACGCAATCGCGGGCAGTTATTGACGGGCTGGATGCCGATGTGGTGGCCTTGGCCCTGGCTTTGGATGTGGAGCGCCTCGTGGCTGCCGGTCTTATCCAGCCGGGATGGGAAGCCCGTACCCCCAACCAAGGGATCGTTACCCGTTCGGTGGCAGTAATTGTAACGCGGGAGGGCAACCCCCAGGGGATCCGCTCTTGGCAAGATCTGGCTCGGCCCGGCTTGCAGGTGGTTACCGCCAACCCCAAGACCTCAGGGGGCGCCCGCTGGAACTTTTTAGCCCTCTGGAGCGCTGTCCCTGAACCTCAGGCTCTGGCCTTCACCACCCAGGTCTACAAGAATGTCCGTATTTTGCCGCGGGACTCGCGGGAGGCCACCGATGTTTTTTTCCAGAAAGGGCAAGGGGATGCCCTGCTCACCTACGAACATGAGGTGATCCTGGCGGGCTTGCGCGGCCAATCCCTGTCCTATGTGGTGCCCGACCCCAACATTTCCATCGACAACCCCGTAGCCGTGGTGGATGCCAATGTGGATCGCAAAGGCACCCGTGCCGTGGCCGAAGCCTTTGTGGACTACCTATTCACCCCAGAAGCGCAGCGGGCTTTTGCCGAGGTGGGCTTTCGCCCGGTAGAACCCACAGTGGCCCAAGAGTTTGCCTGGCGTTACCCTCCTGTTGAGAAGCGGGTTACCGTCGCCGACCTGGGCGGATGGGAGGTTGTCCAAAGCCGCTTTTTTGCCGATGGGGCCTTGTTTGACCGCATCCAAGCTCAGTTGTAGGGAGTCTCCCTTGTTTTGGATCCCCATTCAAGTTATCTTGGGAGCTATATCAACGGTTTGTTGACAGGTTTACCGTAGATTAGCCGCGGGTTTAACTGCCCTCACCCTCTCCAGAAGACTCAGCCGGCAACCATCCAGCAACTTCTCAGGCAAACCACTAGCTAGGCAGAACCTATGGGTATCACCATCGAAGGGGTATCGAAGCGTTTTGGCGAGTTTCAGGCCCTTCACCCCACCGATCTCACCATTCCTACGGGATCCCTGTTGGCCTTGTTGGGGCCGTCGGGTTCTGGCAAATCCACCCTGCTGCGTCTCATTGCCGGCCTAGAAAAGCCGGATACGGGGCGGATTTCCCTCACCGGGCGGGATGCTACCCATGCCAGCGTCCAGGAGCGCAACATTGGTTTTGTTTTTCAGCACTACGCCCTGTTCAAGCACATGACGGTGCGGCAGAACATCGCCTTTGGCTTGGAGATCCGCAAGGCTTCACGGGCCGAGATTCGGGCACGGGTGGATGAGCTGCTGGAGCTGGTGCAGCTATCGGGGTTCGGGGATCGCTACCCCTCTCAACTCTCTGGGGGGCAGCGGCAGCGGGTGGCCCTAGCCCGCGCTTTGGCGGTGGAGCCGCAGGTGTTGCTGTTGGATGAGCCCTTTGGGGCCCTGGATGCCAAAGTCCGCAAAGAGCTGCGCAAGTGGTTGCGGCGCCTGCACGATGAGGTGCATGTGACAACGGTATTTGTAACCCATGATCAAGAGGAAGCCATGGAGGTGGCGGATCAGATCGTGGTGATGAACCAGGGGCGGATCGAACAGGTGGGATCCCCGGCAGAAATCTATGACCATCCAGCTACACCCTTTGTGATGAGCTTTGTCGGCCCGGTCAACGAGCTTTCTCCCCGCTCCCAACTCTTTTGCCAGCTTCCCGAGGTGCAGGCCGGCCCGCATCAGCTTTTTTTGCGCCCCCACGATGTGCAGATTGAGGTCAACCCCGGCAGCAGTGGTGTTTCTGCCCGCGTTAAGGAGATCATCCACCTGGGTCGGGAGATTCAGGCAGAGCTGGTTCTGAGCGACGGCGGATCCCTGTGGGCCCATCTCAGCCGCGAGCAATATGCCAACCAACCCCTGCAGGTGGGGCAGCAGGTCTATGTGCGCCCCAAGGTGGTGAAAGCCTTTCCCGTCAAAAAAACCGAGATGACCGCAATGCCGGTGGGAGCTTGAGAAACGTTGCTGCAAGCTTTGTCTCAACTGTCTTGGCCGTGGCGGCTGACCCTGGGCTATCTCTTCTTGATGTTGGTTCTGCCGCTGGCTGCCTTGATTGCCAAGTCCAGCAGCGTGGGCTGGGCGGAGTTTTGGCGGATCGCGACGGATCCCGTGGCCCTCTCCGCCTATGAAGTTACTTTTGTAACCGCGTTGCTGGCGGCTCTGATCAACGGCGTGATGGGCACCCTGACTGCCTGGGTGCTGGTGCGCTACGCCTTCCCCGGCAAAAAGCTTCTCGAGGGGTTGATCGATCTGCCGTTTGCTTTGCCCACCGCCGTGGCCGGCCTCACCCTGGCAACGGTTTACAGCAGCAACGGCTGGATTGGATCCCTTTTGGCCCCCTTGGGGATCCGCATCTCCTTTACCCGCTTGGGGGTGGGTGTGGCGATGCTGTTTATTTCTTTTCCTTTTGTGGTGCGGACGGTGCAGCCGGTGTTGCAGGAGCTGGAGAAAGATGTGGAAGAGGCAGCCTGGAGTTTGGGGGCTTCCCGCTTTCAGACCTTCCGGCGCGTGGTGCTGCCCCAGATCCTGCCGGCGGTGCTCACCGGGGTAGCCCTAGGGTTTTCCCGCGCCGTGGGGGAATACGGCTCTGTGGTGATCATCGCTTCCAGCATTCCCTTTCGGGACTTGATTGCGGCGGTGCTGGTGATTCAGCGGCTGGAACAACACGACTATGCTGGGGCAACCGTGATCGGAACGGTGATGTTGGGGATCTCTTTCCTGTCGCTGGTGGTAATTAACCTTCTGCAAGCCTGGGGAAGTCGCCATGAAACCTGACGAGGTAGCAGGTGTCAAACCGAAGCCCTCAACATGGCTGTCGGGCCTGTTGATCGGGATCGTCGGGCTCTACATCGCGCTGCTGCTGGGGATCCCGGTGGTGAACATCTTCTATCAGGCGTTTCGAGAAGGGATCCCAGCCTTTCTCCATCGCCTGACAGAGCGGGAGTTGCTCAGTGCCCTGCGATTGACGGTGCTAACCGCCCTGGTCGTTGTGCCCCTCAATACCTTTTTCGGCCTCTGTGCTGCCTTGGCCATTGCTCATCGGCGTCTTCCGGGGCGGGCCCTGCTCCTGAGCCTGATCGATCTGCCCTTTTCCATTTCCCCGGTGGTGGCTGGCCTAATGCTGGTGCTCATCTTCGGGCGTCAGGGTTGGCTGGGATCCTGGAACTTGCGGGTTATCTTTGCATTTCCGGGCATTGTGTTGGCAACGGCTTTCATCACCCTTCCTTTTGTGGCGCGGGAAGTGTTGCCGGTGTTGGAGGAGGCGGGCACCGACCAGGAAGAAGCCGCCAAAACGCTGGGGGCGACCCCCTGGCAGATCTTCTGGAGAATCACCCTGCCCAACATCCGCTGGGGCCTTCTGTACGGCGTCATCTTGACCAATGCCCGCGCCATGGGGGAGTTCGGCGCTGTGGCTGTGGTTTCCGGCAACATCATTGGCCGCACCCAGACCTTGCCCCTGTTCGTGGAAGATGCCTACCGCAGTTATGCCACCGGCTCAGCCTATGCGGCGGCGGTGGTGCTCTCCTTGCTGGCGGTGGTAACCCTAGTGGCTAGGGAGTTCCTTGAGCGGGGATCCCATTCCCGCCGGATCTTTTGATCCGTCAGGGTGTGGATCAGACGGGCTCGGTGAGGATCTCTGGCAGACAAACCTTAGTGCCCCCCAGGCCGCAGTAGCCGCGCGGATTCTTGGCCAGATATTGCTGGTGGTAGTCTTCGGCGTAGTAAAACTCAGGCGCGTCTAAGATCTCGGTGGTGATCTGGCCGTAGCCGTGGGCGGTCAGGGCCTGCTGATAGAGATCGCGGGTTTTTTCCGCCAGCTCCCGCTGCGCCGGAGAATACACATAGATGCCGGAGCGGTATTGGGTGCCCACATCATTGCCCTGGCGCATCCCCTGGGTAGGGTCGTGATTTTCCCAAAACACCTTCAGCAGTTGGGCATAGCTGACCTGAGCTGGGTCGTAAACCACCCGCACCACCTCGTTGTGGCCGGTCAGGCCAGTACAGACCTCTTCATAGGTGGGGTTGGGGGTAAACCCGCCAGCGTAGCCCACCGCTGTGCTGAACACCCCTGGCACCTGCCAAAACTTGCGCTCTGCCCCCCAGAAGCAGCCCATGCCGAACATGGCCAGCTCCATGCCCTCGGGAAAAGGCGGCTGCAGCGGATGGCCATTGACAAAATGCCGATTCACGATCACCATCGGCTCGGCCCGGCCCGGCAAGGCTTCTTCCGGTTTGGGCAGGGACAGTTTCTTGCCAAGTTTGCCAAAGCCAAAGAGCACCATAGGGACAGCCCGATACATTCGTTAACAGTTACCAGCCTAGCTCAGTTGGCTCCTCATGTGTTGGAAAAATCCTTGATCGGGTCAGCTCACCGATTCAAAAGCCCCCAGCCGCTTGGCCACTAGCAGATAGACGGTCATGATCCCCATCGGCACAACCGTGAAGGCTGCCGCCAAGGGAATGTTGCCAGAGGTGCCCTGAAAGGCGAGAACTGCCTGCCCGATGAAATAGCTGGAATTGCCCAGAGAATAAGGCACCACAAAATCTCCTAGCGTTAAGGAAAAGGTGAAGACCGACCCGGCCAGGATCCCTGGCAAGGCGAGGGGAAGAGTAACATGGCGGAACGTTTGCCAACCCTGAGCTCCCAAATCTGCAGAAGCCTCAATTAAGCTATCAGGCACTCGCTCCAAAGCCGCCTGGATCGGCAGAATCATATAGGGCAGCCAAACATAGAGAAACACCAAGAAAATACCCAAGTTGGATACAGCCAGCGATGGCCCACCGATCCCGGGCAACTGCAAAATCTTTTCCACCCATCCCTGTAGGCCCACATGGGTGAGTAGATAGGTAAGGATCCCTTCTTTGGCCAGGATCAACTTCCAGGCATAAACCCGAATCAAATAACTAGACCAAAGCGGTAGGAGCACCAACAAATACAAAAAGCCCTTCCAGCGAGGAGAGGCCAGTCTGACCATGGTATAAGCCAGAGGAAAAGCCAACACAATGGCAGCCAAAGTGACTGCCAAAGCCATAGTCAAGCTGCGGACAAAGATATCCACATTGGCCGGAGTGAGCAGCTCTCGATAGGTGGCCAAAGTAAACTTTCTCAGGATCAGGCCGGTAAAGGGATCCAGATGATAAAAACTTTGCAGCAGCAGCGCCAGCAGCGGCCCCAAGTAAAAGACCAGTAACCAAATGAGAGGTGGCCCCAACAGAATGGCAAGGATGAGCGTCGGGTGATGATAGAGGAATCCAAACAGATCGGGTTTATCGGTTATTTGAGTTGTTTTGGTCATGGCCAGGCAGGCATGAAGATCAGCTTTTCATTTCCTCTTTTTGGTGTTATTGGAATTGTAGGTCGACGAGCCAATAGAATTCAACAGAATTGGGATTGAGAAAGTGCGAACAGGCAAGAGGGATTGGCTTGTCTACACCTGCCGGCGGGTATCCTTTGAGGGAAAACGGCAATCAGAAGATGCCGGTATGGTCATTTCGACTCAAACTAGGACACTGCACCCACACCTAAAACATTGGTCGCGTCGTCGCGTCAGCGCTGCGGAGCAATAATGCATGGGGCCATAAGGCTTTTCTCGTATAGCCCAGGTGTCTCAGTCTAGCCTAAACGACCATATCTTGCTTGGCGGGAAGTGGAGGGCCCTCGTAGACAGGGATCCTTTGAACCTTTTGGGGGCATTGGGAGTCAGACAAAGCAAGGTTGAGAACAAGGGAGCGTCCTCTCGTGCAGGCGGCAAAGGATACATCCGATTGGGAGCTGATCCAGCGCTGCCTCAACGGCGACAGCCAGAGCTTTCGCCAACTCTACCGCAAATACCAGCAGTCGGTACGGAATATCCTCTATCCCTTGTGTGGAGCCGATCTTTTGGATGACCTGGTACAGGAAGTGTTTATTCGTGCCTGGAAAGGGTTGCCTCGGTTTCGCGGCTCGGCCCAGTTTTCCACTTGGCTGTATCGCATCTGCTGGAATGTGGCCTCAGATCAGCGACGGCGCTGCGCCCGGCAACACTCCCAAACCCAAAACCTGGTCCTCGGATCGGATATTGCTCACCCTGGCCCCGACCTGATGCACTTGCACTACCAACAGGCTCTACAGCAAAGCATGGCTCAGCTTAGCCCTGAACACAGAATGGTTCTGATTCTGCACGACCTAGAAGATCTGCCCCAGAAAGAGATTGCCGAGATTTTAGGGATCCCGGTGGGAACGGTGAAGTCCCGGCTGTTTCACGCCCGTGCCACCATCCGTCAACACCTACTTCAGGAGGGCATTACCCCATGAGTGAGCACCCCAACCCCCTAGCAGACGAGCGGCTGCGCCACTTTTTGCGTCAATATCGCCCCCTCCCTCCCCCTGCGGCCTCTGGGCTGGAGGAGCAGATCCTTCAAGTTGTGGCGACTCATCCACTTCATGGCCGGCTCAAGCACCCTTGGCGTTGGGTTGGCATCTCCCTTTTGGCGGGCGCTTTGCTGGGCTGGATTGGCTATCAGCGCTGGCAGGTACAGGTGGTGGCCCAGGAGACCGAAGCCCTAGAAAGTTTTTTGGTGAGCACTTGGGGAAGCTTGCTGAGCCCAGAGGGAACAGAAACCGAAACTTGGTGGATAGAACGCGATCCAGAGGGATCCTAAATCCATCAGCCTCACGAATATCCCCCTTCATTGACCATTACACCGCTGAGACTTCTGAGACCTTGGTCAGATTCTTGGTCAGATTCTTAGAAAAAGCCTGCAAAGAACCATGAGAAATGCTTGGATTTGGATCCCCATTTTGCCACTCTACCTGGGATCCCTGGGTGAACCGGTGATGGGCCAACCCCGCCCCCTGCGAATGATGGATTTGCGCCGCCCCTTTGCTCGCAATTTGCGGGAGCTGAACCTCTCCGACGAGCAGTTGCGGCAATTGCAGCAGATCCGCCACCGCAAACAGGAAGAGTTGTTGGAGCGCATTTTGGAGTTGAGGGCAGCCCGCGGTCGATTGCGGGAGTTGCTGGTCGGCGATGCCCCTGAGTCAGAAGTGGCAGCTCAATTTCAGCGGGTACAACAGCTAAGCCAAGAAGTAAATGCCAAACGTTTTGAGGCAGTTCTGGAAATGCGACAGGTCCTCAGCTCAGAACAGCGGCAACACCTGCTGAAAATTCTCGAAGAGGCCGCTCCATTTTAATTGGATGGCTGGTTGGTATGAGCTGTTATGGTCATTTAAACAGGAATGAAACATTTCCGCCTGGCTCCCCTCTTCCTCTGAGAGAAGGGGTGAAGGCAGTGGCAGGGAGCGTTTGGGGAGTGTCTCAACCTAGCTTGAAATGACTATAACAAGGCGCTTAAATATCCAGGGCAACAATGACAGGGGCATGATCGCTGGGTTTTTCGGCCCGCCGTGGCTCAACATCGATCCAGCAAGCGGTGGCTTTCTCCTGTAGCTCACGAGACAGATAATGATGATCAATGCGCCAGCCGCGATTCCTTTGAAACCCCCCCGAGCGATAGTCCCACCAGCTAAAATGGCCGGGATCTGGGGTGAACCTGCGAAACGCATCTTCAAACCCTAAAGCCAGGATCTCCCGCAGGGCTTGTCGCTCCGGTTCGGAAGCCATGATTTCTCCCGCTTTTTGGGGATCATAAATATCCCGATCTTCCAGGGCAATGTTAAAGTCCCCGCAGAGCAGGATGGGATCCCCTTGGCTCAGGGCAACCGCGAGGTAATCCTTCAGCGTGGCCAGCCAGCGCAATTTATAGGCGTATTTTTCCGATCCCACCTCAGCACCGTTGGGCACATAAAGGTTGAGAATACGGATCCCGCGGTAGATGGCGCTCATCAGCCGCTTTTGCTCGTCCAAATCTGCCGCCGCAGGCAGCAGCGCACCAAACCCCCGTTCTACTTTTTCCGGGGGATCCCGGCTGATCAGAGCCACACCGTTGTAGGACTTTTGCCCGTAGACCTCCACATGAAAGCCCCGCTCCTGAAAGGCCGCCCGGGGAAAGTCTTCATCTACCACCTTGGTCTCCTGCAGGCAGAGCACATCCAGGGATCCCTGGCTGTCCAGCCAAGCCAAAACCTGAGGCAGCCGGGTGCGAATGGAGTTGACATTCCAGGTAGCCACTTGCATGAGGGATCCCGCTCACTCCACCAAGGCTCTTCCTCGGATTTGGGCCAGCCGCTCCGCATCCAGCACCTCCCCCTCGGTGTAGTAGCCGGCAGCTTTTTTGGCCTCGATCTCCACACGGGCATCCGCCGGGATCAGCTCTTCTGGGATGGGCACCCGCTGCAGAACCTCAATGCCGGAGTTGGTGATGGCTCGATACTTGAGGTCGCTCATAGAAATCAGGCGATCGATTCGGGTTATGCCCAGCCAATGGAGCACATCCGGCATCAACTCCTGAAACCGGATGTCTTGCACCCCTGCCACACACTCGGTACGGGCGAAGTAGGCATCAGCCCGATCCCCTCCTTCCTGGCGCTTGCGGGCGTTGTAGACCAAAAACTTGGTCACCTCTCCCAAGGCGCGGCCTTCTTTGCGCAGGTACACGATCACCCCGGCTCCACCGGCTTGGGCCGTCTTAACGCATTCTTCAATGCCATGCACCAGGTAGGGGCGGCAGGTGCAAATATCCGAGCCAAACACATCGGAACCATTGCATTCGTCGTGAACCCGCACCGCCAGGGGCAAAGCCGGGTCGGTGATGGCGGCCACTTGCCCGATGATGTACACCGTCTGGCCACCGATGGGCGGCAAAAACACCGATAGGTCTGGGCGAGTCACCAATTCTGGAAACATGCCTCCCGTCTGCTCGAAGAGGGTGCGGCGCAGCAGGCTTTCGCTCACCTGCAATCGTTTGGCGATCCCCGGCAGGTACCAGACCGGCTCGATTGCGGCTTTGGTGACCACCAGGCTGCCGTTGTCTTTGAGGATCCGGCCATCCACCCGTAACCGCCCTTTGTTGACCGCCTCCTGCAGTTCTGGCATGTGGATGTGGGCCTGAGTAATGGCAATAGTAGGGCGAATATCGTAGCCCTGGGCATAGAGGGGGGCAAAGACTTCCCCCACAACTGCTCCCCAGGGATCCAAAGACACAATCCGGTCTGGATCTCCCCAGCTTGGGTGAGGGCCAATCGACACCACCGGGGCAGTATGGGTTAAATCGGCGCGGTGATCCGCCTGCAAAGAGCCACTGGCCACAGCCAATGCCCGATAGACAGCGTAGGCTCCCGCATGGGTGCCGATGACATTGCGATGGGCAAGATTGGTCAGGCTACCCACCACCGGCCCCCGCTGCAGTGGATCCAAGGATCCCCAGCGAATCGGCTGGGCTTGCGTCCCATAAGGGGAGGGATGGGAGGTGAGAACAATGTGATGAGGACGGGAGGAAGGTTCGCTCATGGTCCTCAAATGCCTGGAAAATGGAAGAATCTGGAGAAAACAGAATTATAGGCGATCCCCAGCCGTTTCCAGAGAGCTTGCCCCTTCTTTTGGGGTGCCTAGACAACGATTTTGGCCAAACCCAAGGGGCGGATCCCTGCCGGCGAAACCTCGACCCGATAGGGCAACATCTCTACCCCGACCTGCAGGGCCTCACGAAACAGACGGGCATAGCGGGGATCCCGTTCTTCGCCGGGGGCAAACTCGGTGCAATCGGCGCGATTGATCCAGTACATCAGCAGGGCACGCTGACCCTGTTGGCGCACCGCGATCAAATCTTCCAGGTGTTTTTGGCCGCGAGTGGTCACCGTATCGGGAAACAGCGCGCGGGATCCCTTGGCCCAGGTGGTGTTCTTCACCTCCAAATAGGCCGAGCCAGAGTCTCCTGTCAGCAGAAAGTCGATTTTGCTCCTGCCGCAGGTCACCTCCCGTTGCCGGCGGGAAAATCCTGCCAACTGGGGAAACCACCCTCGCTCCAGCCCCCAGTCCACCAGGCGATTGGGCAAGCTGGTGTTGATCCCCACCCATACCCCATCCACCTGGATCATCTCCCAGGTGTAGGCCAGTTTCCGTTTCGGCTCCGGGTGATGGGAGAGGTACACAGGTGCCCCCACCTGACAGACCCCACTCATCGGCCCTGTGTTGGGGCAATGGGCGATGATCTGTTGCCCGTTTTCCAGCTCCACATCGGCCAAAAACCGCTTGTAGCGGCTGCGCAGCACCCCTCTGTGCAAGGGGCTCGAAAAGCGGTAAGGTACCGGCCCATCCCCGCACTCCATCCCCAAAGCCTCTCCTTATCGTAGGTATTTTTTCTTTAGGATTTTGGAAATCTTCTCCGGGGATCGTCTCTCCTGCGCTAGGGTAAATCATGTGTCCCAGGGCTTGGGGCAGCCTTTTACGGCTTTTTCCGACTTCATGGGAATTCTGCAGATCACTCTGGGAAGCAGTAAGATCCCTATCGCACAAGAGAGGCGTCTGCATTAGCTGTAGTCAGTGCTGCCGGAAAGAGCTGTATTGGCGATTAAACCCATTTAACACCTCTTTTTTCTGCCCTTTTGTCAAAACTTGGAGAAGAAAACCCGAATGCTGCGTCTTGATCCTGATCCCGGCTTTCAGCCTGCGGATCCCTTGCAGGACAACCGTGGGCGTGTGGCCATATTCATCGACGGATCCAATCTGTTCTATGCCGCTCTGCAACTGGGCATTGAGATCGACTACACCCGTCTGCTGAAGACTCTGAGTGGTCGGTCGCCCCTTTTGCGCTCTTTTTTCTACACCGGCGTCGATCGCAACAACGAAAAGCAGCAGGGGTTTTTGCTCTGGATGCGCCGCAATGGCTACCGCGTGGTTACCAAAGAGCTAACCCAGTTGCCCGATGGATCCAAGAGAGCCAACCTGGATGTGGAAATTGCCGTGGATATGCTGTCGCTGGTGCGCTGGTATGAGACGGCTGTGCTGGTGAGCGGCGATGGAGACTTGGCCTATGCGGTCAATGCCGTTAGCTACCAAGGGGCACGAGTGGAGGTGGTCAGCTTGCGTTCCATGACCAGCGATCAACTGATCAACTTGGCGGATCGCTACATCGACCTGGAATCCATCAAAGACCAAATCAAGAAGACCAACCGTCCCTCCTCCGCCTACCTGTACCGACCGGGGTTCACCGCCGATGAGGAGGACGAGGGATAACTTTCCCTCCCCCACAGGGAGAAGGGAAAGCAGAGCAACGGGGGGCTTACTGGGCTTTCCAATTTGAAGGGATCCCTTGCAGCAGGTAAACCGGGTTCAGGGGGGCAAAGCGGGTGCCCTCGGCCAGGACGGCAGAGCGGGAGATCTGAACGTGATCTACTCGAACTTGCCAGCCCCGAGAACGCAGCCATTGCAGGGCTTCACTGCAGGTTTCTAGGGTAGCGAAGTTGGCCACTAAGATCCCTCCAGGCCGCAGGCGGGCTTCCACCACCGGCAGCAGGTCGCGGATCCCTTTGCCGCCGCCGCCCAGCACCACCCGATCTGGGTCGGGCAAGTTGGCCAACACTTGGGGGGCTGCCCCCGGGATCACCTGCAGGTTCTCTGGGCCAAAGCGTTGCCGGTTGCGCCGAATCAGACAGATGCCCATGGCGTTGCGCTCGACAGCATAGACCTGGAGCCGAGAAGAGAGGCGGGCTATTTCGATGGCCACCGAGCCGGTGCCGGCACCGATGTCCCACACCACGCCCTCCTGGGGGAGCTGCAGGGATCCTAAGGTGAGCAGGCGGATGGGCTGCTTGGTGATCAAGCCGGGCTGGTCGGGAAAGGTGTAGAACTGGTCGTCCGGGATCCCGACCAAAGGCCAGCGATGGGGATCTGGCTCCGGCTCTACTCGTCGCAGCACCACAACGTTGGGGCTGGGGAAAACGGCGTCTTCCCCTTCTTGGAGGGGCACGACCTGTTCTTGAGGGGATCCCAGTTGACTACAGACCCAGGCTTGGTAGCGCACCGGCAGCCGCAGGTCGGCAATGAACTGGGCCAAGACGGTCGGTGTATGCTCCGGATCGGTGAGCACCACGATCACAGGGGATCCCTGCTTGAGAACGGCTTCCAACCGCTCCACTCCCCGCCCGTGCAGGCTGAGGATGGTCGCCTCCTGCCAGGGGATCTGCAGGCGGTTCAGGGCCAGCTGCACCGAGCTCACCTGCGGATAGAAGGCCAACCGCTCCGCTGGGAAATACTCCGTCAACAGCCGCCCGATCCCGAAAAAAAGCGGATCCCCGCTGGCCAACAAAACTAGGGATCCCTGAGCCATCTCCTGCTGCAAAAGCGGGATCCAACTTTCCACCGGCCCGGTGAGCGGGATCTTGCGGGCCGGATGATCGGTAAAGTGCCGGAGCAGATGAGGGGCTCCTGCCAAAACCCTGGCTTGGGAAAGGGGGGGGATCCCCCAGGAAGCCACAGAGCCATCCCCCGCTACCCCTACGACCGCAAGCTGAGGTGACCGCCCAGGTGCTGCCGTAGCCATTTAACGTTCGACAGGTGGGTGGTATTGGCGCATGTGATTGAGAAAATCCAGTCGCAGCTCCGCCACTTCCCGTTGCATTTCCCGCATCTCCCGAATAAAGCTGAGTTGAGCCTCGATCAGGCGGCCATCGCGCTCCCGAAATTGCTCCATCATCATGGCTTGCGCTTCCCTCAGTTCGGCAAACCCAGCCTGCATATCTCGGCGGCACTCCTGTATGGCCACCTCCAGCTCGTCTCCCCGCTCTTCGTTCTGTCGAATCCGCTCCTGGTTCTGTTGGATCAACGCCCTGATCTCCTGGATTTCGGTCTGGAGTTGGGCTTCCATAGCCTGCCGCTCGGCCCGCATTTCGGCCATCTGGGCCTCAAAGCGCTCGGCAGATCGTTGCTGCTCGGCCCGCATTTCGGCCATCTGAGCCTCAAAGCGCTCGGCAGATCGTTGCTGTTCAGCCCGGATCTCGGAGATTTGGGCTGCAAAGCCCTGCCGCATCTCAACCATCTGAGCCTCAAA
>NZ_JBSSBV010000030.1:0-34378 GCF_054059115.1 Thermostichus sp. MS-CIW-26 | reverse complement strand
CAGCCGCCGACTCACCTCCTGCACAACCGTAGCCATGGCCGGAACCACGTGTTGAGGGCCAATGCCAACGCGCACGTGGACTATGCCGATCTTCCAACGCCGCTCAGCGTATTGTGGCCCCCAGTTATCCATGCCCGTAAACATTTCCTTGAACCATTCGGCAAAGGTTTGACCCAGCCGCTGCCGGTTATGCTTGGCAATGACAGCTGCCATCTCAGCATCGCGATCCAGGTAGCTGTAAAAGGTATCCGCCATTTCTACAGCAATGCTGCTGCCCCAGTCGGCACTTTGCTGCAAAATCTTCCTGTCTTCATCTGTAAATTGGGTGCGCGAGATCAGAACTTGGAGCAGCTCCGAAGGTTTAATGGCCATAGTTTCCTCAACATCAGGACAAAATCAAAAACAAAATTAGATTCCGCGTCCGGTTTTCTTACTTCATTGCCTCTGCAATGCTTGCTGCGACTCGCTTAATTTCCAAAAAAAGCAAGCCTTGCTTGACTTCATGGCTGGCGATCGTCAGCAAGACGGCATCAGGGCCACAACTGGTTAAAACCCCGTATCCTTTTTCTCCCTGTACAAAAACTCTCTCTATGGCTCCGCGCCCCAGCTCTCTCCCAATCCGTTCGCCCAAAGAAAGCATGGCAGCCGACATAGCAGAGGTTCTCTCTTCATCCATACCCACAGGCAGTGTGGAAGCTAAAGGTAGCCCGTCGGGGGTGACCACTGCTGCTCCCTGGACTTCCGGTGTGTTGGCAACATAGCTCTGGAGGATCGCCTGCAAAGAGGACAGATTAGCCATCCTACATCTCCCTGCTGATTCACTATTTCTAATGTTTCTACCCGAAAACCGAAAACATGACTGCAAATATCCCTATGCTTTTATTTTTCGCGCATGCCCTTGAGGAGGGTGGCTAATCGACTGACCAGAGAAGGCTTGACGGGGCCGCCCTCATCCTGAAAACCGGGCACCCTTGCCCCCAGCCTCTCCCTCACCGGCTCGGGATTCACCTCCTCAGCAATCGACTTGGACAGCTCCCAGTGACCAGACCGAGCCAGAACCGTTGGCCCCTCACAGGGACTGATCAACCCCAGCTTGGCCAGACGGGCACAGGCATAGCGCACCTCCAGCAGGTCTGCCCCCAGTGCTTGAGCCAAAGCCGTCAGCTTGCGAGAAGGCGACACCTGCTCCAGGATCCCCCACTCCAGCGCAGAAAGCTTGAACAGAGGCAGTTCGGTGCTGGTACGCCAAAAGCAGCTATCAGGCTCTGGCAGGTCTTTTTCGGGGCGCTGGTCTAGCTTGAGCTGCTGCAGGGCTTCCAGGACAGCAGCGGTGGCGCCTTTGCTCAGGCCGGTCATTTCTCGGTAGGGCATGGGCACGTTGGGCAGGAAGCTGAACTGGCCGGATTCGAGGGCAAAGAGGCTGTAGAGGCCGGTTTGCAGTTGATGGCGAAAGAGCTTGGCCAAATCTACGGGCGAGATCAACCCTTGCCGCTGCAGGCAACGCCCCAGAGGCTCCTCCAAGCCCCTAGCGACCAATTGGCTGACCACCTGCTCGTCCACCAAGCCAAAGCGCGTCAGCAGGCTTTCCAAACGATGCTTTTCTTCAGGGGTGAGGGCGGCGACCACCCGACCTTGGTAAAACCAAATCCGCTGAATGCCATTGGGTGCCCAGATGGATAATTGCCCTGCTTTCTTACCCTTTTCCATTAAATGCAACAGGTCGCATAAGGAAAATTCCTGAAGATCTCCAAGCATCGCCATACTTTTGCTCCCTTCACCGCTGCAAGATGCGCTTTCCCAGTATTTTCACGGTTTTTGCTTTGCTAAGCAAGAAACCAGAAGATGCGCTTACAGCTTGGTTTCGGCCTAATCTTACAACCAAATCCTCAAAAGTTAAAGCGGATTAATCTTTTTAATCAAATGTAATCGAAGTTGCCGAATTTTTGGCTTGGACGCAGCGGAAATTGTGTCAGAAGCTCGGTAAAACCTCGGAAGACTTAACGATCGATACTTAGTCATTCGTAATTTTTAACACTTTTTTAGCTGCGGCTACTCGAAGATCTACGGGGTACAAAAGTTCGCCTCAAGAGGAGTGAATTGAGGATTACACTGAGGGAACTCAAGGCCATGAGACCCCCAGCGATTGCCGGGCTAAGCCCAATGCCAAAGGGGGGTAGGAGCACGCCTGCTGCCACCGGGATCCCTACCAGGTTGTAGCCGACAGCCCAGAGGAGATTTTGCTGGATCTTGCGGAAGGTGGCGCTGCTGAGGCGGATAGCTTCCACCACATCCCAGAGGCGGTTGCGCATGAGGATGATATCGGCGGTTTCTAAGGCCGCATCAGTGGCTGAGTGCAGGGCGATGCCCACATCGGCTTGGGCCAAAGCCGGAGCGTCGTTGATGCCATCGCCCACCATGGCTACCCTCTGACCCTGGGCCTGCAGATCTCGGATGACTTGAGCTTTGTCTGCCGGGTGAACCTCGGCGATAACGCGGATCCCGGGCACTTGCAGAGCTTCGGCTACCTGCTTGGCCACCTCAGCCCGGTCGCCAGTAAGCAGCATCACCTGCAAGCCCATCTTTTGCAGTTGTCGCAGTGTTGCCTGCGCATCGGGCCGCAAGGGATCCTGTACTGCCAGCAGCCCCACCAAGGATCCCCCTAGAGCCACGCCCACCACCGTTTTGCCGGCTGCCAATAGCGCCTCGGCCTGGGCCTGGGTCTCCTGGGACAGCGGGATCCCCAGAGCAGCCAGACCATCCAGGGATCCCAACACCACTTCCTGCCCTTCCACTTGGGCGGCGACTCCTATCCCCGGTTGGGTTTGAAACTCGCCGGCGGAGAGCAACGGCAAACCCTGGGTGCGGGCGGCTTGCAAAATGGCTTGCGCCAGAGGGTGGCGAGTGCCGCTTTCCACTGTGGCCGCCAGTTGGAGTAGGCGATTGGGATCCAGGGAGGGGTCAAGGCTGAGACAGTCCGTCAGGTGGGGATCCCCTTGGGTGAGGGTGCCGGTTTTGTCGAAGACCACCGTTTGCAAGCGATGGGCTTTCTCCAGAACATCTCCCCCTCGGATGAGCAAGCCCCGCTCGGCTCCCAGCCCGGTACCCACCAGGATGGCCATCGGCGTAGCCAACCCCAAAGCACAGGGGCAGGCCACCACCAAAACGGCAATGGCCATCTTGAGGCTGCTGAGCAGGGGTGTGGGGTGAGGGGGATGGTCACCCAGATGCAGATGGGCGTGCAGGCTGAACCCCGCCAGGACGAAGTGCTCCGCACCGCCGCTCCCCCAAAGCGGGATCCCAATCCAGTACCAGAACCCAAAGGTGAGAATGGCCAGCGTGACCACCCCATAGGTGAAGTAGCCCGCCACCTGGTCGGCTATCCCTTGGATGGGGGCCTTGCGAGCTTGGGCCTCTTCCACCAGGCGAATGACCTGGGCCAAGGTGGTGTCTTTCCCGGTGCGCGTCGCCCGGCACAGCAGCAACCCCGATTGGTTCAGCGTTCCCGCCACCACGGGATCCCCCACTTGTTTCAGCACCGGCAAGGGTTCCCCTGTCAGCATCCCCTCGTTGACCGTGGCCTGGCCGGCAATGACTTCTCCATCCACCGGGATCTGTTCGCCGGCCCGCACTTGGAGCCAATCCCCCACTCGCACCTGTTCGACAGGGCACCATTCTCCGGTTTGGGATCCCAGATCCAGGTTCCCCTCTGGGCTGGAAGCCAGAGATCCCGCCTTCTCTGCAGGCTGAACCCGCCGAGCCAAACTGGGACACAAGCTCACCAGCGATTGCAGGCTGCTGGCCGCCCGCAGGCGGCTGTGCTGTTCCAAGGCCCGTCCCAACAGGATGAAGCTGAGCATCATGACGGGCTCGTCGAAAAAGCACTCCCAGCCCACCTGAGGGGCCAACAACCCCACCAGACTGGCCAGGTAGGCCGATCCGGATCCCAAGGTAACCAAGGTGTTCATGTTGGGGGCCAGCCGCCGCGCCCCTCTCCAACCATCCAGGACAATGCCGCGAGCTGGGCCGACAAAAGTCAAGGTCGCCAAGCCCCAGTGCAGCCAGACATCATTAAGGAGGGGCAAGCCCAGACGGGCGAAGAGATCCAAGTGTCCGGCGGCAGAGATCAGCAGCAAAAAAGCGGCGGTGAGCGCTTGGCGAATGTGGTGTCGGGTCTGCTGTCGCTGCCGAGAGAGGGGATCCGCGGCATCTTCCCGCCCAGCGGCAGGGGAAGTTTGGTCTTGAGAGTGCTCCGCACCGCTGACGCGAACGGAACTCCCGCCGGAGAGGGCCTCACCCTCTGGACTGTGACGGCTGGGGAACCCTGCCTCTGTCAAAATCTGGGCCAGGTGCTGCGGGTCGGGCCGGATCCCGGGGGCAAATTCCACAAGGGCCGACTCGGTAACCAGATTAACGCTGGCCTTAACCACCCCCGGCTGTCTCAGTAGAGCCTGCTCAACGGTGCGAACGCAGCCGGCACAACTCATGCCCCCCACCTGGAGAATCAGGGATCCCTCCTGAGAAGGCGCTGTGGGCCCATTCTGGTCAGCCGGATCCCTTGGCCTGTCTGCTTTATGGGTCAAAGTGCTCCGCACTGCTGACGCGAATGCATCTGGGATGGCCATCTTTGTTCTCCCGTGGTTGACAGACTCCTGGCCCTACTGGCTGCGGTAGGACAGAGCTCTAAATCTCATTTTTTGCCAAACTCAGTTCCAGGATCCCGGCAATCTGGGCAAGGGTACGGGTTAGGCAGCGCGGGCAGGCGGGGACATAAAGCTGGGGGGAATGGACTCGGGAACATACCTTTGCAAAATATCCTCGATGGTCTGCATCGCTTCCGCATCCAACGACCAGCCCCAAAGGCCGGATATCGCTTCCAGATGATGGGGTTTGCGTGCCCCCCACGGCGCCACACTCACCCCCGGTTGATCCAGCAGCCAGCGCACCGCCAACTGGGCCAAGGTCTTGCCATAGCGATCCTGAGCAAACCGGCTCAATGCCTCTGCCGCTTTTAGGTACTGGGAGTAGCGCGGTTCAACAAACCTGGGGTCGATCCCGGCGCGCATGTCCCCTGGGGGGAAGGTGGTTTGCGGCGTCATCCGTCCGCTCAGCAGACCTCGGCAGAGGGGACTGTACACCAAAGTGTGAATGCCGTGCTGATACATTTACGCTGAACACTGCTGAACACCACTGTTCAACTATGCAGCGATAGCATTCTGTTTGTTTCCATTCGCGTTAGCGGGACGGAGTCCAAACAGAATGGCGGTATCCCGCAAAGCTTTGAGTAGAATACCCAAAGCGCAGTTTCCGTGTCGTCTTACTACCAATTTTCTGCTTTGCTTTGGCTACCATGTTGGCAGACTCGAAAGTAAACAGAAAGATCAACTGGTAGTAATCCGTACTGAACATATTATACATTATTTTCAGTATAGTTGAGCTTATTATTGACTAGAGTCATGCTCTCGACAGTAGGGCAAGACCTCTGCTTCAATCTGCCGCTCGAACAGGTTGTAGGGGGGCTGGGCGGTGTGCAGAGGAGCCACCCGGCGAAACCGATCCATCTGTTCGGGGGAAAAGTTGCTGACCCCAATGGCGCGGATCTTGCCCTGCTGCAGCAACTGCCCCAGAAACGCCGCCGTTTCTTCGATCGGTTCCAAGGGATCCGGCCAATGAATTTGGTAGAGATCGATCACATCTGTTTGCAAGCGGCGCAGAGAATCCTCCAGTTCTTGGGCCAAGCGAGGCAGGCTGGAGTTGCGCACCACTTTGTTGTTTGTCCACTCCAGTCCCGCTTTGGTGGCGAGAACCACCCGATCGCGGCAACCTGAGTCTTTGATCGCTTGCCCCAGCACTTCCTCCGAAACACCCAGTCCGTAGATGGGAGCGGTGTCGAAGGTGGTTATGCCCAAATCAATGGCTTTGCGAATCGTGGTGTAAGATTCCTGGCGGTCGGAAGGGCCCCACCAGCCGCCGCCCATCGCCCAAGTGCCCAGGCCCACCCGGCTCAACCTTAGCCCTGCATCTGCGAGGGTGACGAACTCCATGGCTGCTCCTGCTGAACCCCGATCCTCCCACTGTGGCCAGGGATCCTCTCCAAAAATCTAGCAGACATTGCTGACAGCAGCCGAGGTTGCGTGAACGACCCAAGCCTGTGACCGGGGTTGGAAGGAGAGGAGAGGCTTTTGACTCTGCTGTTGTAAGGAACTGAATCGATAGGATCCCCTTCAAGAGCTGCAGCGTCTCTCAACCCAGAACTTTTGCGAGGAATGGCTCCATGAAGCCCACTTTTCTTGTCTCTACTGTCAGCTCCGTCGGTATGGCTCTCCTGTGGGGATCCCTTCTGGCTGGAAGGGCTGCCCAAGCGCAGGTGATCACCCCTCTTTTCCCCTCTGGAACTCCCATCCCCGTCGAACCCTTGCCCCCCAGCCCGGACATTCCCACCCTGCCCATTGTGCCGGATCCCCGGCCTGTGCCGGCAACCCCTGCTCCCCAGCGACCGCTGCCCAGGGGGAGTTTTGAGGAGATCAGCCGCTACTTCCGGGATCTCCACCGCGCCAAAAACCTGGCCCGCCAAGCTGCCGAGATCGCCAATGGGGGCCTACAGCGCTATCGCGCCGAAGCTTCCATGCACGGGGCAGCCATTGACTCGCCGTTTGAAGAGTTTGAAGACGCCTGGATCTTCACCTTCCGGGGGGGAGAGCCCGGCTTTGTCCAGCCCAGCATTGAAACCCAGGTGCGGGTGGACAGGCGCACCTTTCAAACCACCATCCTCTACAACGGCCCCATCCGCTCTCTGCGCTGAGGGATCCCTGGCATAATCAAAAGGCAAAAGGGAAGGGATCCAGGCCATGACCAAGTTTGTCTTCGTCACCGGTGGAGTGGTCTCCAGCATCGGCAAAGGCATTGTAGCGGCCAGCTTGGGTCGCCTCCTCAAATCCCGCAACTACACGGTGTCGATTTTGAAGCTGGATCCCTATATCAATGTGGATCCCGGCACCATGAGTCCTTACCAACATGGGGAAGTGTTTGTTACCGACGATGGCGCCGAGACGGACTTGGACTTGGGCCACTACGAGCGCTTCACCGACACCAACATGTCCAAGCTCAACAACGTTACCACCGGCTCCATCTACCAGGCGGTGATCCACAAAGAGCGGCGCGGCGATTACCAGGGCAGCACGGTGCAGGTGATCCCCCATGTTACCCAAGAGATTAAAGAGCGCATCCGGCGGGTGGCCCGCGAGACCAACCCCGACGTGGTGCTGGTGGAGGTGGGGGGCACGGTGGGAGATATCGAGTCTTTGCCCTTTTTGGAGGCCATCCGCCAATTTCGCAAGGATGTGGGCCGGGCCAACGTGGCCTATGTGCATGTTACCCTGGTGCCTTTGATCAAGGCGGCAGGGGAGATGAAAACCAAGCCTACCCAGCACTCGGTGAAGGAGCTGCGCTCCATTGGCATCCAGCCGGACGTGTTGGTGTGCCGCTGCGAGCAGCCCCTGCCCCGCAGCATCAAAGAGAAGATCTCCGAGTTTTGTGACGTGCCGGTAGAATGCGTCATCCAGGCGCAGGATGCCCCCAGCATCTACGACGTGCCTCTGGTGCTGGAGCAGGAGGGGTTGGCGCAGCGGGTTCTGGAGATTCTCAACTTGGATCCGCAGCAGCCAGATCTACGGGAGTGGGAGCTCCTGGTGCAGCGGCTGCACCACCCCCAAGAGCAGGTGGAGATTGCCATTGTCGGCAAATACGTGCGCCTTACGGATGCCTATCTTTCGGTGGCCGAGGCCCTGCGCCATGCCGGGTTGGCCCTCAATGCCGGCGTCACGCTGCGCTGGATCTCTTCTGAGGAAGTCGAGGAGCGGGGGCCGGAAGCCCTACTGGCTGGTGTGGATGGGGTAGTGGTGCCGGGGGGGTTTGGCAATCGCGGCATCGAGGGCAAGGTGGCTACCATCCGCTACGTGCGCGAGCAAGGCATTCCCTTCCTAGGGCTGTGTCTGGGCATGCAATGCGCGGTGATCGACTGGGGATGTCACATTGCCCATCTGGAGCGGGCCAACAGCTACGAGTTTGACCCCGATACCCCCCACCCGGTGATCAGCCTCTTGCCGGAGCAGAAAGATGTAGAGGATCTGGGGGGAACCCTGCGGCTGGGCCTCTATCCCTGTCGCATCATGCCCAATACCCTGGCGGCCAAGCTGTATGGCGAGACCATCATCTACGAGCGCCACCGCCATCGCTACGAGTTTAATAACGCCTACCGCAGCCTTTTTCTAGACTCCGGCTATGTTATCAGCGGCGTCTCGCCGGATAACCGCTTGGTGGAGATTATCGAGCTGCCCAGCCACCCCTTCTTCATCGCCACCCAATTCCATCCGGAGTTTCGCTCCCGCCCCAACCGCCCCCACCCCCTCTTTTTGGGGTTGATCGAAGCTGCCCTGCGCAGCCGCCCTCAGCCTCACCCCCTGCAGTTGCAGAAGATGGGCTAGTTGACAGATCCCTTGTCCAAAAGTGGGGGCACGCCTCTGGTCCTGGTTCTGCAGAGCTTTGCTGAACATAAACTGCTGCGGAATCCTGGGTTTCGCCTGTGGAGCAGCCGTGGCCTACTGCCTAAAACGAGGTCATCCAATCTGCCAAAATTTCCTGTCGGCGTGGATGGCGCAGTTTGCGCATGGCTCGTGCTTGAATTTGTCGGACGCGCTCTCGAGACAGGCCGAAGAGCTGACCAATTTCGGAGAGAGTGTGCAGGTGGCCATCTTTCAGCCCATAGCGGAGCTTGAGGATTTCTTGCTCTCGGGGGCTGAGCTGCTCCAGCATTTCTTCCAGTTGGGCAGACAGCAGGTGCAAGTCCATTTGCGATTCGGGAGTGGGGCCGTTGGCGGCCTCGATAAGCTGCATCAGCTCCGTATCTTCCTCTTTGCCGACCGGAGTATGCAGCGAAAGAGCTTGGCGACCGGCTTCCAAGAGGGTTAAGAGAGCGTCCAGCTTGTCGGGGGAAATCTCCAGAGCTTTGGCAATCTCTGCTTGGGTGGGGCGACGGTTTAGGGCTTCGGTCAGATCTCGCCGGATCCGCTTCACCTGGTTGAGCTTTTCTACCATGTGCACCGGGATCCGCACCAGGCGCCCCTGATTGGCAACGGCGCGGGTGATCCCTTGGCGAATCCACCAGTAGGCGTAGGTGGAAAACTTGTAGCCGCGTTCGCACTCAAATTTTTCTGCGGCTCGGATCAGGCCAATGGTGCCTTCTTGAATCAGATCCAGAAACGGCACACCGCGATTCAAATACTTTTTGGCAATCGAGACCACCAAGCGCAGGTTGGCCCTAACCAATTCCCGTTTCGCCCGTTCCCCGGCGGCTCCCCCCTCTGCGATCAGCCGCCCCAATTTCACTTCCTGCTCGGCATTGAGGAGTGGGTAGCGAGCCATTTCCCGCAAAAATATGCCCACCGAGTCTTCCGACAGCGAGGCTTGGGTCGCTCGGTTGCCGGGTTTGCTGAGCCGTACCTCAACCCGTTTCGGTGGGGGGGGACAATTCTGAACAGCTACATTCGTCCCATTTGGTTGAGATTTCATACAAACTCAAGCTCAAGTTCACAAGCGGGTGTTAAGAACTTTACTCAGTACAGGATGGAGGCGGCTAACCTTTCAGCAAACCCAACTTCCTTCAGGGATCCCTGCAGACACAGGGCAGAGATCTCGCCGGATTTCAAGAGGCTACTCGGTTTCTCTTCTCAGAAGGTTCAGAATTTAGCTTTTGCTAAGGTGGGGCGCAGGCCAAGCACCCCCGTGATGGTAACGGTCAGCATCCAATAAGATTGTTAAGCTGACTACAGAGTTGACCTTGTTTTGCAGTGCACCATGCCACGCCAACGGAAGAAATCGGATTTGCCCAGCAAGATTTGTCTTACCTGTCAGCGACCCTTCACCTGGCGCAAAAAGTGGGCCGACTGTTGGTCGGAGGTGAAATACTGTTCTGAGCGGTGTCGCAATCATCGCCCCAAGGGATCCCTGCCTGCTTCCCGGCAAGACGGTTGGGACGGATAATGTTGTCTCAGGATCAGGACATAAGGGTTTGGATCTGTCGGGGTTGGCGATGCGGTTTCTCAAGTGGCTGTTGCACAATCCCCACGAGACAGAAGAGGAGGATCCCTTTTTGCGGGCCATCACCCGCCTGGAAAGCCTGATCTCGAAGCTACTGTCAATTTTGATGATCGGGCTAATCGTAGTAGCAGTGGTGGACTTGGCCCGGTTCTTGGTGGCAGATTTGTTGACCGAGCCAACTGGGTTTTTCTCCACCACTTTAATCGAGATCTTCGGCCTCTTTTTAAATATTCTGATTGCGCTGGAAATTCTGGAGAACATTACCGCCTACTTGCAAAAGCAGGTGGTGCAGGTGGAGCTGGTGATCGTCACCTCTTTGATTGCGGTGGCCCGCAAGATCATCATTTTTGATTTCGAGAAGCTGGGGGGGTTAGATCTCATCGGGTTGGGGGCAGCAACGTTGGCCCTCTCGGTGAGTTATTGGCTGGTGCGGCGGGCCAAGTCTCCATCCAAGTCCGGGGAAGATTAAGCTCGGACAGAATCCTGGTACGATGGGGATGGAGCTTTCCTGCAAGAATTGTGCGTGCGCGATCTAAGTTGGCCAGCCTGGTGAAGTTAGCTGTGCTGATGGTGGTGCTTTGGGTGGGGTTGAGTGCTCTCCCTGTTTTGGCCCGCCCGCATTCTTCTCGCGATTTGCTCCTGGCACAACAATTGGGCAAACCAGTGAAAACCTACAACAATCCCCCGCCGATGGTGATCGACCCGGCCAAGTCCTACACGGCCACGATGGAGACCACCGCCGGCACAATGGTTCTGGAGCTGTTCCCGCAAGAAGCTCCCCTGGCCGTGAACAATTTCGTCTTTCTGGCCAACGATCACTTTTACGATGGCGTCATCTTTCACCGCGTGATCCGCGGCTTCATGATCCAGGGCGGGGATCCCACGGGTACAGGGCGGGGTGGGCCGGGTTACCACTTTCCCGATGAGCCGGTGCAACGTCCCTACAGCCGTGGCACTTTAGCTATGGCCAACGCCGGCCCCAACACCAATGGCAGCCAGTTCTTCATCATGCATGCCGACTACCCGCTGCCGCCCAACTACACGATCTTTGGGCAATTGATCGAGGGAGAGGATGTGTTGGATAAAATTGCAACGGCTCCCACCGGCCCTCAGGATCGCCCCCTGAAACCGGTGGAGATCAAGTCGGTTCGCATCTTGGAATCCAATTAGGTTGGGCCACTCCGGTGGAACAGTTTGGTTAAATTAACTTGGCCTCTGGCCCCATTTTTGCAACTTGCCCCCAGGGGGACTCAGGTATGGAGTTCGCTAGGCCCCGGCGAATGTCCCCCCGCATTCTGGTTCTGGATTTTGATGGTGTGCTCTGCGATGGGCGGGCGGAGTATTTTGCCTCTTCCTGCCGCGTTTGTGCTCAGGTGTGGGGCTTGGCTCCTGCTCAGCTAGAGCCGCTGCGTCCTGCTTTTGACCGTCTGCGCCCGCTGATCGAGACCGGCTGGGAGATGCCTCTGTTGTTGTGGGGGCTACAGGAAGGGATCCGGGAGGAGGACTTGCGCCAAGACTGGCCGGGCTGGCGTCAGCAGTTGTTGCAGCAGTCAGGGATCCCTGCCCTCTCTCTAATCCAAGCGTTGGATCGGGTGCGGGATCGTTGGATTGAAGAGGATCTGCAGGGGTGGCTGGGGCTGCACCGCTTTTATCCGGGGGTGGCGGCCTGGATGCGCCAGGTTCAGGCTGCAGGGGAGCCGCGCTTGGCCATCCTCAGCACCAAAGAGGGACGGTTCATCCAGCAGCTCTTGGGCCGAGCAGGGATCCAACTGCCGCGCCACCGCATTCTGGGCAAGGAAGTGCGCGCCCCCAAGGCCACCACTTTACAGCGGCTACTGGCTGCCGCCCAACTGCCGGCTGAGGAGCTGTGGTTTGTGGAGGATCGCCTGCAAACGCTGCGCCAGGTGCAGACGGTGCCGGAGCTGGAGCAAGTTCTCCTGTTTTTGGCCGACTGGGGCTACAACCTGCCGGAGGAAAGGGAAGAAGTCGCGCGGGATCCCCGTCTCCGCTTGCTCAGCCTGGAACAGCTTTGTCAGCCCTTTGACCGTTGGATTGCTTCTCCTCCCCCGCCGCGCTTTTCTATCAGTCCCGCCAGCTCGGAAGACTTGAGCCAGGCTCGGCCCACCCCTGGCCGGAAACGCCCGGAAGCCGGTTTGGCCTCTCTGGTGCTGACCTTGGTGGAGCTGTTGCGGCAGTTGATGGAGGCGCAGGTGGTGCGGCAAATGGAGGCCGAGCGCCTTTCTGCAGAGCAGATTGAGCGGGCCGGCAGCAGCCTACAAGCCTTGCGGGAGCAAATTCGACACATCTGCAGCCTGTTGGAGATCGACCCAGCGGATTTGAACCTGGAGCTCGGAGATCTGGGCACCCTCCTGCCCCGCCAGGGGGACTACTACCCCGGACAACCCCACCGCGAGGGATCCCTGCTGGAACTCTTGGATCGCCTGATCCACACCGGCATCGTCATCGATGGGGAGATCGACTTGGGGCTGGCGGACTTGGATCTGATCCACGCCCGCCTGAAGTTGGTGCTCACCTCCAGCGCCAAGCTCTACTGAGCCCGTGGATTGAGAGCGCTGATGGAGACGATTGGGAGAAGAGATGCCGGAAGCGGGGAGAGAGACCAGAAATCGCGGTATGCTGGCTGTGGATCCCCTTCATCTGTCTTCATGTCTTCTCCTATGGATGTCTTTGCCCCAACCGGAAACCTGTATGCCGGTGCCATTTGGCCAGAAGTGGTGGTTACCCTCACCCTCTTGCTCGTCTTGGTGGTGGATTTGGTCGGTGGTTCGGCGGCGCGCAAAAGTCTTCCGGCCCTCTCCATCTTTGGCTTGATCGGGGCCTTGGTGACCTTGGTGTTGCAATTGCAGCAGCCCCAGTTGGAGAGCTTCTTGGGCAGCTTTGCAGCGGATCCCGTCAGCATTCTCTTCCGTGGCCTGGTGGTGGGGACGGCGGTACTGACCGTGATGATGGCGGAGCGCTACATCTCTCAGTCCGGAGCGCCCACAGGCGAGTTTTATGTGTTGCTGCTCACGGCCACCTTGGGGGGCATGTTCCTCTCCGGGGCGACGGACTTGATCCTAGTGTTTGTATCTTTAGAAACGCTGGGCATCGCCAGCTACCTGATGGCCGGCTATACCAAGCGGGATCCGCGTTCTTCCGAGGCAGCCCTGAAATATCTCTTGATCGGGGCCAGCAGCACAGCCATTTTTCTCTACGGCATGTCGCTGCTCTACGGCCTTTCGGGTGGGCAAACGAAGCTGGAAGCCATTGCCTCCTCTATGGGGGATGCCGGCTTGGCAGGGATCATCGCTTTGGTGCTCTGCATTGGTGGTATCGGGTTTAAGTTGGCGGCGGTGCCCTTCCACCAGTGGACTCCTGATGTCTACGAGGGATCCCCAACGCCGGTGGTGGCCTTTTTGTCGGTGGGATCCAAAGCGGCAGGCTTTGCCTTGGCGGTGCGCTTTCTGGCCACCGTGTTTCCGGCCATGACGGAAGAGTGGCGGGCGGTGCTCTCGGTGCTGGCCATTTTGACCATGGTGCTGGGGAACGTGGTGGCGATTGCCCAAACCCGCCTCAAACGGCTGCTGGCCTATTCTTCCATTGGACAGGCGGGCTTTGTTTTGATCGGCTTGGTGGCGGGCACTGAGGCCGGCTATGCCAGCTTGATCTTCTACTTGATGGTCTATTTGGTCATGAACTTGGGGGCCTTTTTGTGCATCACCCTGTTCAGCCTGAAGACCGGCACCGATGAAATTAGCGAGTACAGCGGCCTCTACCAAAAGGATCCCTTCCTCACCCTGTGCTTGAGCATTTGTCTGCTCTCGTTGGGTGGATTGCCCCCTCTGGCGGGCTTCTTCGGCAAGTTGTACCTGTTCTGGGCCGGTTGGCAGGCAGGGGCCTATACCCTAGTGTTGGTGGGGTTGGTCACCAGCGTCATCTCCATCTACTACTACGTGCGGGTGGTGAAAACCATCGTGGTGAAAGAGCCGCAAGAGATGTCGGTTTCAGTGCAAAATTACCCTGAGACCAACTGGCAGGCGGAAGGCATGCAGGCTCTGCGGGTGGGCTTGGTGTTCACTTTGGTGGCTACCATCTTTGCCGGGATCCTCTCCAATCCCCTCTTTACCCTCTCCATCCAGGCAGTGGAGCAAAGCCCCTTCTTGGGGTTCCCAGCCGCACAAGCCTTCCTTCCAGAGTCGGCAAGACTTCAGGTGGCAGTCGAGGGATCTTTGGGTTCATTGACTCAGCCCAGCCAAGGGTAGTCTGTAGTTTTTCAGGGATCCACCAAGCTGACCACAATGCGTCGGTTTTGCTTGCCTTTGCTTTCGATCTTGCTCACCACCAACTTGCCAATTTCTCCTGTCGCCCGTACATGAGTGCCGCCGCAGGGTTGCAAGTCCACATTCTCAATTTCCAGCAAGCGCACTTGCCCCTGTCCGGTGGGGGGCTTGACCGACATGGTGCGCACCAGGCTGGGATTGGCTTTTAGTTCTTCATCGCTAACCCAGCGGGGGTTCACGGCGTGGTTACCTTGTACCAAAGCATTGAGACGCACCCGTCAGGGTTTCTTTGTCGGGTTTTTCTCCAGGGATGTTAAAGTCCAATCGGCTTTTGCTTTCACCCACCTGACCCCCCGTAACGCCACCTTCTACCACTGCACAGAGCAGGTGTAGAGCCGTATGCATGCGCATGTGTCGATAGCGACGTTCCCAGTCGATGCTGGCGCTGACTGACTCCCCCAGACTGAGGGGTGGGGATCCCTCTGCCGGGATGTGGAGGATGCCCGTTTCCCCCTTTTGGGTATCGACAATCGGGATGACACGACCGTCCGATGTAATCAGGAATCCCGTATCGCCGGGTTGTCCACCGCCGGTGGGATAGAATACCGTCCGATCCAACTGGATCCCGTTATCCACAAGGGCAATTACCCGAGCCTGGCAGGTGGTGAGATAGGCCTCCGCCCGAAACAGTTCTTCCGTCATGAGTCATACAGTTGTGCTGTTGCAAACTGCCCTTCACCGTAGCCTATCCGGATCCCTGGGCTAAGTCAGGGCTTGCCGGGCCTTGGCGGAGATCCACTCGCTGATGAACACAGAAACGAAGATCACAAGCAGGATCATGCTCACCTGATTCCAGCGCAGGGTGTTGATGGAAGCATCTAGCTGTAGGCCAATTCCACCGGCACCGACCAATCCAACCACCGTAGACTCTCGCAAATTGATATCCCAACGGTAAATTGTTACCCCGAGGATGTTGGTGATCACCTGCGGCCAAATGGCATAGCTCAGTACCTGGGCACCGCTAGCCCCCGTGGAACGGATCGCTTCTACTGGTTCTTCGTTAATCTCTTCGATGCCTTCATAGATCAGCTTGCCCATAAATCCGACAGAGCGTAGGGCAATGGCTAAGGTTCCGGACAAGACCCCTGGCCCAAGAACAACCACCAGGATCAAAGCCCAAATCAGGGAGTTAACCGAACGGGTGCCGACGATGATGAACAGGGCGATGTAGCGCACCAGCAAATTGGGAGTGGTGTTGCGGGCTGCCAAAAAGGCCACCGGCACCGAAATCACAAAGGAAAGGGCCGTACCCAATGTGGCAATGGTGAGGGTATCCCAAAGGGGGCGCCAAAGCTGTGACATGTAGTCCCAACGGGGCGGTACCCCCCGCGAGAGCATTTCTCTTCCCTGGCGCGGTGCATCCAGCACAAAGCCCCAGGTGGTACGGTCTGCAATGAACTTAGCGCAGGCAAACATCAGTAACAGCAGAGCCAACCAGAAGGCATACTCAAGCAAAGTTTGCTTTTGATTGCGCCACTGCCAGGTCTTGATCCCACTGCTTTCCAGAACAGGCATTATTGCACCCTCTTGCGAATCCAACCAGAACTCAATTCCACCACCATCACCAGAGCGATAATCACAAGGATGATGGCAGAGGCCGTGTCATAGTCGTAGCGACGTAAGGAGGTGTTCAGGGTAGAGCCAATCCCACCGGCACCGACAATCCCTAGAACGGCCGCCTCCCGAATGTTGATGTCGAAACGATACAGAGTCAAGCCGATCATGCGGGGCAACACCTGCGGCACCACCGCGTAGCTGACCATTTGGAGCCAAGAAGCCCCCGTGGAGCGAATCGCCTCCACCTGTACTGCATCAATTTCTTCGATGTCTTCTGCCAAAAGCTTGCTGAAAAAACCCAAACTCCCAAAGATGAGGGTGAGCACTCCAGCAAAAGGCCCAAAGCCAAACATGACCACAAACAAAATGGCGATGATCACCTCTTGGAAGGTGCGCGACAGGGCAATCAGGCCACGACAAACCAGGTAGACCGGCATTGGCACCAAGTTGCGTGCGGCCCCAAACCCCACCGGAACCGCGACAATAAATCCTGCCACGGTGGAAATGGCGGCCATGGTCACACTTTCCAGCATCCCGGTGAAAATCAAGTTGCCGCGGGTGGTGAAATCGGGATGCAAAAAGGCCAACAAGAGACGGCCACTACGCTGCATACCGCGGGCTACCCGGGCTGGATCGAAATTGAGAGTAGAAAGCGCAAAGATCAGGTAAATGACCGCCCCAAGAATCAGTCCCCAGCGAACCCAAGGATTTTTAATCAAAGGTGGTGGCGACCATTGGCGCCCGCTCAGTGTCGTTGCCTGTGCCATGGGTGTGCTCCGCACTACTGACTTCTATTGACTTCTACTGACTTCTGCAAGGGATCCCTTAGTGGGTGGCTACTCCAGCCGAGACGGCTTCGTTTTTCTTCGGAGTCTTGGGCTGGGCCAGAAGCATTCCAATCTTCTTCGCCGTAGATTTCGTTTAAGACGCTGGGGGTGAGGCGATTGGGGGGGCCATCATACACCACTTCCCCAAACCGCAAACCGACGATCCGCTGGGCAAACATTTGCGCTAGAGGCACATCGTGAATGCTGATGATCACCGATAGGCCCCGCTCTGAAGCCAGCTCGTTGATCAGGCGCATAATTTGGCGGGAGGTTTTCGGGTCCAAACTGGCGGTCGGTTCATCCACCAATAGCAGCTCTGGGTTTTGCAGGAGAGCCCGGGCGATTCCCACCCGTTGCCGTTGCCCCCCAGACAAAGCATCTGCCCGCTTATCGGGAAAGTCCGACAATCCCACTCGATCCAGTAAGCGGAAGGCTTCGTCGATGGTGGCTTGGGGAAACTTGCGGAACCAGCTTTGCCAAAAATTGACGTAGCCCAACTGACCCGAAAGAACATTTTCCATCACGGTCAGGCGCTCCACGAGGGCATATTCCTGAAAGATCATGCCGATTTTGCGTCGTGCTTGCCGCAACTCCCGGGTGTTCAAGCGAGTGAGGTCGATTCCATTGAGCCAAATGCTGCCACTGGTCGGCTCCACCAAGCGGTTGATGCAACGGAGCAGCGTACTTTTCCCAGCACCCGAAGGACCAATCAAGGCCATCACCTGCCCATCGGGAACTTCTAAGGTCACCCCTTTCAGGGCCATATCGCCTGTGGGGTAACGTTTGCTGAGGGAGTCGATACGTAGCATCTTGATAACCTACTTGAAGTGGACATTTGCAATTGCGGGCCTTCTAGAACCAGATGTTTGCAATCTTGAGAGAATTTTGAAATCAGAAGGGATCCCCTATGGCTTGCCCTGAACAAGGGATCCCGATTCTGTTCAGCCCACCTATTGGGGAGGGGCATTTTCTTGAATCAGCCGGATCACTTCCCAATCTTCCTTGTAGGTGATGGGAGCAAAGGAAGCTCGGTCAAAGGCTTCTGCCAACTTAGTGCCTGCAAAGTCAAAGGTATAGAAGGCCTCGCGGATTTTCTCCTGCAGCTGTGGATCCAAATTGTGAGCATAGCCAAATGGGCCGCTGGGGAAAGTAGCCGATTTGTAGAGGGTACGAAACTGATCGCACTGCACTTGTCCGGCGATGCACATGCGGTTGAGCACATCGTTGGCAATGGGGGCCGCATCGTAGTCTCCGTTGAACACACCCAAAATGGAGTTTTCGTGCCCCCCAGAGAAATTGGCTTCGTAGTCCACACCGTCCTTAAAGCCAGTTTCCGCCTCGATCAAAATACGGGCGCTGATGTAGCCGGAATTGGAGGAGGGCTGGGTGAAAGCAATGCGGCGGCCTTTGATGTCTTCTAGTTTTTCCAAGCCACTATCGATGCGAGTGATCACTTCCATTTCGTAGCCAAAGCTACCATCTTCCTTGGCAAAAACGGCGAAAGGCACAAAGCCTGCTTGGTTCACAGCGCGGGGGGTACAGCCGGTGCAGGTGCCCATGATGTGTAAACGTCCGGCCCGCAGTGCCTCGGTTTGGGCGGCCTCGGAATCAACTGGCACAAATTGCACATCTTTACCGGTCACTTGCTTGAGGTAGTCGGTAAATTCCTGCCAGGTTTCTGAATAAACGGCGGGATCCTCGGAAGAAGTGTAGGAGATGAGCAAAGTGTCAGGATTGACAATTTGAGCGGGATCCGTCGGAGTATCCGCCACCAGATCCCCATCGGCATCACAATAGCGCTCATCCATGCCTGCCGGACGAGGGCAAGATTGAGCTTGAGCAGATTGATAACCCACTAGCACAGCAACCAAACCAGCCAGGGCAAGGCTTTTGGATAACAGACGAGCCACAGAGCAAAACGCCAACATTGCAAAAACCCCCGAATGCAAGATGAAGCAAACCGTTATCAGCTAAAAAACACAAAAGTGGGCGAGAAGATCCAGCTAATCAAGAGACTTGATGTGAATTCATAAGCTACAGAATCCAAAGAAGAGCTGCAAAACTCACGTCGCCTAACGAAACTTAATAATATAGTAGCGCTGTTTGACCCCTGTAGAGTTAAGACAGGTTTAATAGGAAGTTAAGAGTGGGTTATCACATACTCGTCGAGATGGGGTATGGACGGAACCAGCCAGTGCGATTTCTCTAGATTCAGCTCTAGATTCAGAACTATGTAAATCAGGGATCCTCTCTGGGCAGGGGATCCCTGAGGACTGCCTAAAGCGTATATTCCACGCCCTCTTCTTCCTGAATGCGACGGATGATCTCCCAGTTTTCTTGATAAGTAATCGGTGCAAAAGCTACCCGGTTAAAAGCTTGTCGCATGGCTGTGCCCTCAAACTCAAAAGTAAAGAAGGCTTCTCGGATCCTTTCTGCCAGCTCAGGGTGGAGATTGTGGGCATGGCCGAAAGAGCCGCTGGGGAAGGTCTCCGATTTGTAGAGGCTGCGGAACTGGCTACAATCCACTTGCTCGTTGAGGCACATGCGATTAAGCACATCGTTGGCAATGGGGGCGGCATCGTAGTCTTCGTTGAACACACCCAAAATGGAGTTTTGGTGGCTGCCAGAAAACTCGGCGATGTAGTCTCCTGCCTCATCATCCAAGCCTGTCTCTTGTTTGATCAAAATGCGAGCACTGATATAACCGGAGTTGGAGGAAGGATGGGTAAAAGCTACACGACGACCGGCAATATCATCGAGGGCTTGAATATCGCTATTCACATGAGTGATCACTTCCATCTCGTAGCCGATGGATCCATCTTCTTGTTGGAAAATGGCAAAGGGCACAAAGCCGGCAACATTCACGGCTACAGGAGTACAGCCTGTGCAGGTACCCATAATGTGTAGACGTCCAGCGCGCATTGCCTCGTACTGAGCAGCCTGAGAATCGGCAGGGACAAATTGCACCCGTCTACCGGTGACTTCCTCTAAGTGAGCGGTGAATTCAGCCCAGGTATTGGCATAGACAGCTGGCTCTTCTGAGGAGGTATAAGACACCAACAGCACTTCCGGATCTACCCACTCCGAGGGATCCTCCGGCAAATCGGCAACCAGATCCCCCACCCGATCACAGTAGCGGGCATCCATTTGAGGAGGGCGGGGACAGTCTAGACGAGCCTGAGAAAGGCTGCTGCCCAACCCCAAGGTGACAGCTCCCGCCAATCCAGCTCCCATCACCAGCTTTCCCAACGGGATCCGAGTTCCAAAAGAAGATAGTGTCATCATGAATAAAAGCTCCCAACTATGGCAATCAACAAGAGCATCTGACGAACCCAGAAGAGGTAAAAATTCCTCCTCTAGGCCCTAGAAGTCTTGCCTGAAAAGCAAAAACCATCTCAAATTCATTGAGATGGTTCATTCATTTGTATTTATGTCATATTACAGTTAATAAATTTTTAAGAAGAGTCTAGGATCTCGTTAAGGTTGCTCCATTAGCGCCCGCCAATCACAGCGATGTAGTTGGTCACCCATTCGTAGTAGGGCACGCAATCCATACGTCCATCGCCACAATCGGCCACAGGAGTTTTCCAGAAGAAGATGCGCTCAAAATTGTCGATGCCATTGGTCTTGCATCCCTCTGGCCCCAGCAGCTCGCTGGCCTGACAAGCGGCGGGCACCACCGGCACCGAGCCAAACCAAGCCGCCAGATCCCCCTGCACCTTCGGGTTCAGAGAATGTTCCATCCACAGGTAGGCACAGTTGGGGTGTTTGGCGGTAGCGCTGAGCATGGTGGTATCTGCCCAGCCGGTGGCTCCCTCTTCCGGTATCACACTGGCGACAGGTTGACCTTCGGATCGCAACAGATTGACCTGGAAGGGCCAAGAGCTGGAGGCCACTACCCCTTCGTTGACAAAGTCATCCACCTGCACCGCCGCATCGTGCCAGTAGCGTCCAACCAGTTGCCGCTGCTGTCGCAATAGAGCTAGAGCAGCATTGAACTGTTCGCGGGTCAGCTCGTAGGGATCCGTGATGCCCAATTCTGGGCGGTGGGCCTTCAGGTAGAGGGCGGCATCGGCAATGTAGATGGAGCCATCGTAGGCTTGGATGCGGCCCTTGTTGGATTTGCCGTCTGGCAGGATTTTTTCTTCAAACACCACATCCCAACTGGTGGGGGGTTCCGGGAAAACCTTTGTGTTGTACATCAACACGTTGGATCCCCATTGATAGGGCACGCCGTAATGCTTGCCATCCACGGTATGCCAGGGAGCATCCCGCAGGCGCGGGTCGATGGTCTCCCAACTGGGGATCAGGCGGGGGTTAATCTGCTGTACCCGTTCCCCTTTGATCAGGCGTAGGGTGGCATCGCCGGAGGCCGTCACCAGATCAAAGCCGCCCTCATTCATCAGGGCTACCATCTCATCGGAGGTTGCCGCCACCTTAACGCTGACTTGGCAGCCGGTTTCTTTCTCAAACTCGGTCACCCAGTCATAGGCGGGATCCGTTTCTCCCCGTTCGATATAGCCTGCCCAGGCCACAATCGAGACCGCCCCCTCTGGGCGGCCCAAGCGATACAGGGGCCCGCGAGCAGCATGGGCGGAATGGGAGGTCAGCAGCAGCGTGAGCAAGGCCAAGCCCAATGAGAGCAGAAGAGTTAGCCAGAGGCGAAACAGAATAGACCCCAGCTTCTTGGCCTGTAGGGGAATGAAGGGGTTCAGGTTGGCCATCACAGGCTTCTCCCAGGCAACAACTGCGCTGGCATCAAGGGTAGATCATTCCTCGAAGAGATCCCGCTACATTGAAAACAATCTCGACAACTCTCTATTCGACTCCACAGTTCTGGATCCCCCTCAATGGTTTCACTGTTGCCCAAGGATGGGATTCCGTCTCGCTCAAGCGACCAGCAGGGCGGGGTCAAAGCAATGGCACCGCAGGGAATCAAATGCCCTCTAGGCTGACGTTGAGAAAGCGGGCGATCTCGGCTGCTTGGTTTTCGATCTCCATCAGGGGGGGAGGCTGGCCCACTCCGGTGAGGGGGATGTCACCGCGTCCTTTCACCCGCAAGTAAATGGCTCGGCGGGGGTTAAGCCCCTCTCTCAGCTCCACCCGCAGGCTCTGCACCTCGGCAAAGTCATACTCCAGGCGGACTTCACGGTTTTTGCCCGGAAAGCCTCGCCGTACCAGAGTTATCTTCTGCGTGCGCCGGTCGAACTCGTTGTAGCCGCCCCCCAGGTTCCAATACAAACTCAACCATTGGTACAGTCCCGCCAGGGATCCCAGCACCCCGTAAAAGAGCATGGCAATGCCTTGGGGAATAAACACCAGGCTGGCGGGATCGGAAAAGGGGAGCAAATTGCGGTGGAGATAGCTGGAAAGGCCAGCCAAGGTAAAGCCCAGCCCTCCCCCCGTCAGCGCCACCGCCCAAAAGTACACGCTGGGCCGCCGCGACCCAATCACGGTGTAGCGCAGCAAATCGGCAGAACGGATTTCAGGAACAATGGCGGACACAGTTGGGATCCCTGCGGGTTTTCCAAGGTTGGCTTCTCTCATTTTATTAGGTGGCAAGGGCTCTCCCCGGCAGAGGGGCGCTCAGGGGACTGTCAAGAGCTAGAGCCGCCTGGGGAATGGGGGCGGAAGTCCTCTGCGCTGTACAGCCCCTCTCCCGAAGGGAGTTAGGGATAGTTTTTATTGTTATGGCTCCTTTTGCTCCTTGTAAGAGCCGTAGCAGGGATCCCTGCTGGAGCTCTGAGGTGTTCCATCTGCTGATAAAACCTGGACAGTATACGCCGATGGGATCCTCGCTCACTTCAGGGTTAGGGCTTACCCGGCGTGACGATCCTACCCTCTCCTGGGGCGACTTCCGGGGGGTTGGGTCGGGTCTGCCCAGGGGGCTCATCAACGGCATCCGAGGGAGAGGCAGGGGTGGGATCCGGCTCAGGAGAGGCCGTTTGTTGCGGTTCTGCGGCAGGGGGAGAAGGCTGAGGCTCAGGGGTTGGGTCTGGCAGGGCTGGCGGCTGGGGTAGGGCGTCTTGGGCTGTTCGTTCCCCAAAAGCCGATAAGGCAATGGCAGCTTCCCCGCGGCTGACCGGCTCGAAGGGGTTGAAGGTGCGGATGGGGCCAAAGGTGCGCAGCACGGTGGAGGCATTCTCCAGACTGCGATCCGCTACCAGAGCAGGAACAACCTCAGGAGGAATTTGCGCCGCATCGGTAAACCCCCAGCGCTCCTCCAGCTCTGCTCGGGATCCCTTGATCTGGCCGGGAGGTAAGTCCAGAGGCACCTTCATGCGGATCAACTCTGCCCGCGACAGCAGGCTGTTGGGGCGAAACTCTCGATTGGCATCTCCGGCAATTATGCCGGCAGCTCCCAGGGCTTGAATGTAGCGAAAATGGGGATCCTCCTCCGGCACATCCAAAAAGAGGGGGCGTTCCGAGGGGGATCCCAGGCGGATCTGCCGACTGGGCTCGTCGGCGTGGATGGCGTTGTTGGCCAGCACCAGCCAACGGGCAAATTCTCCGCGACGAACGCTGCGCTGCGGCTGAAATTCGCTGCCGGGGATATCGGCAAAAACTCCCAACCGATCCAGGTATCCCACCGAACGGGCCACCAGAGATCCGGGCTCCAAGTCTGTAAAGCGGCTGCTGTCCGGGCTGGGCAGGGGTGAGGAAGGGGTGGGAGCAGTGGGGATCGAGATAGAGGGTGGGATGGATCCCGGCAAAGGTTGAGGCGAGGGAGATGCCGGCAGCTCAGGTTGGGCTGTGGGCAGACCTACTGGGCGTACAGCGCGCTCCAGCCGTTCTCCCCACTCGGTTCCCTGACAGGCCGACAACAGCCAGAGCAGCGGAATAAGGCTGCCGAGCTTGAGCCAGGGGCCAGGCCGCATAGGTTTAGACTGATGATGCACCGCTCCACCTTTCTCTATTGAGCCCATTTGCGGCTGAACTCCTCCAGCACATCCAGCAGGTTAAGCAGGCTTTGCATCGGCAGGAGATCGGCCAGGGGCAATTCTTTGCGCCCACCCCCCACTTTCACCAGGATCCCTTGCAAGATCTCTGTGACGGCGTCCTCATCCACCTTGCCTGCCATCACCTGGGGTGCCAGTCGCTCCGCCAAAAGGGTATGCAGGTGGGCATCGCGCAGGTAAAGATGCCAGCGGGCCACATCGATGTAAACTTCTTTACCAATGGCAGCAGCTAATTGCTCAATGTCTGGGTTGCTGGGCACTTTGGCCATCGCTCAGCTCCGTTGGGGGTTGCGTCTGCCCTTGCTCAATCATAGCCTGAACCCAAGGGATCCTCAGGGAGAGCTGGCAGCCGAGCGGTCGGGTAGAGGTAGGGCGAAGTTCTCTTGCAACTGCCGCAGCATCAACAGGTGCTCTAGGGCCAGGCGATCCCGTTCTGTCCGCAACTGGCTCAGTTGGGCCTGAATTTGGCGGATATCGGCCTCGTCGGAGTCCCAGGTTTGCAAAAGGCGGTAGAGGCGCTCTTGTTGGTTGGCAATTTGCCGGTTTAGGCGGGCTAGACGGCGGCTGAACTCCACATCCATTTCCTCTGCCAGCTCGGGATCCGGCAGCAGGGCCAGGCGATCCCAATGGATGCCCAGGTCGGCCAAGCTTGGCGGGGGCGGATCCAACTCCTTGAGAAGGGGGAAGTCCGGAAAGGGCGATAGCTCCGTCTTGGGAGGGGCCCATTGGTTTTGATCGGGGGCAGGGGTGAGACGGGATCCGGGTGAAGGCAGGTTTGTGGGCTGGGGGGCAGGCTCCTGTCCACTGGGAGAGGAGTGCAACTGCTTCGGACTCCGTCCCGCTGGCGCGAACGGCGCTGCCAGATGGCTACCGCTGGGATCTGCCTGGGCCGACAGGGATCCCAGACTGCATAGCCAAAGGCAGACTCCTAGCCCACAAGCCCAGCGAACTGCTTTTTCCACCCTGCGCTCCTCAGTCTTTCTCAAGCCTGCTCAGGTCATTCCCAGCCCACCAAGGACTCCGTCCCGTTGATGCGAACGGCTCCGGTCCCGTTGGCGGAGCGAGATCCACGGTCGGGCATTGCCTCAAACAAAATCGAGTAGGCATCTTGTTTTTGCCCCGCCTCGAAAAGATAGCGTTGGGCAACACGAGCAGAGGCAGGCACGATGGCCACGCGCACCGGCGGATCTTCCAGCGATACCAAAGGCTGGGGATGAGACCAACGCCATCCCGCCCAGCCCGCCCCTGCCAAGGCCACCACAGCCGCTGCCACTCGTCCCCAAGGGGTGCCCTTGCGTCGCCGCCAGCCCAGGTCGAGCATTGGCCGCCGATCCAGCTCAGCGAACACACGGCTGATCAACAGCTCCGTCTGGGTGGAGTTCAAGGTGGGGGCCTTGAGGTTGGCCAAACCGGCCTGTAAAGCTGCCAGTTGGCTGTACAGTTGCCGCGCTTGGGGATCGCTGGCCAGCCAATCTACCACCTGCCGCGCTTCCTGGGACGACAATTCCCCGTCCAGGTAGGCGCTCAACTGTTCAAAGCGCTCATCCACCACCGGCAGCTCTTGCTGGGGATCCCTGGGGTCGGGGTTGGGGTTGCCGCGAACCATGGTCATTCACCATTAAGGTAGGGTTTTAGGGTGGATTGCAAGCGGGCGCGGGCGCGCGCAATGCGAGACTTAACAGTGCCCAAAGACACCCCTGTGATCTCGGCAATTTCCTCATAAGCCATCCCCTGAATTTCCCGCAGCAGGATTGTCTGGCGAAAGGCCTGCGGCAGGTCGCGGACGGCTTGGTGCAATCGCTCATAGAACTCGCAGGTGGCGAGGTGCTCATGGGGACTGGGGCTCTCGCTGGGCAGCTCCCATTCCATCTCGCTATCCCGCATCTGAATCGGCGCATCCAGAGAAAGGGGCTGCTGCTGTCGTTTGCGCTTGCGCAGCTCGTCGTAAAACAGGTTGGTGGCGATCCGCCCCAGCCAGCTGCGAAATTTTGCCGGCTCCTGTAGGCGTTTCAGGTGGCGGTAGGCCCGGATCCAAACTTCCTGGGCCAAGTCATGCCGGTCCTGCCAGTCCGGGGCAAGATGATAGAGCACCTTGTCCACATGGGCCTGATGGCGACGCATCAGCTCGGCAAAAGCCTCCCGATGGGGCTGGGATCCCTGCTGACAGATCAGCACCAGATCCACATCAGCGAGCTTTTCGGGCCGCACAGGCACGTTCTTCACCAAGACCGACCAGCGCTGGCCACTGATGTCGCTGAGGGCAGCATCCATAGGCATCCATAAGTTCTAACAACAACAGCGGAGGGATCCCCTCCCAGACAGAACCTCTGTTGCCCAGACGAAACGGCAGAGTTTGGGTTCCCCCCACCCTCAACCGCAGGGTAGCTCTAGAGGCTCTGAGGGCCATACCGGCAAGACTCTACAGCAAGACCACCTCCTCACTAGATCTTGGCGCACATGGCGGGGTGGTGGATTGCAGGATAGCTCTTGAGTTGGTAACTGGGCTACAGTGGGCTTGCGGTATGGTGAAACGTCCGACCCGCCATGGCTTCCGATGCTCCTGTTGCCCTTCTCTCCGAGCTCAAGGCGGTGCCAATGTTGGCCGAACTTTCGGCGACGTCCTTGCAATGGTTGGGATCCCAGGTCAAGCTGCGGGATATCCCGGCGGGACAGGCCCTCTTCATGCAAGATGCCTGGGGCAGCGTAGTTTATCTGATCCTCGCCGGCTGGGCTAAGGTGCGGCGGGCTTTGCGGGCGCAAGACAGCACCAAAACCCTTGCCTTGCTGGGGCCGGGCGCTTGGGTGGGGGAAATGGCGGTACTGGACGAAGCTCCCCGCTCGCGAGATGTGCTGGCCCTAACCCCGCTGCGGGTGGCCGGGATCCCGGCGGCAACCTTCAAAGCGCTGATGTTGCGGGAGCCGCAACTGTGCTACCAACTGGCCTGCAGCCTCTCCCGTCGCCTGCGCCTGGCCAACTTGCAGGCGGATCTCGACCAGCAGAGCCCCCCGGTGCGGGTGGTGCATACACTGGTGCAACTGGCGGAAGCTTTTGGCGAGAAGACCGCCCAGGGGATGCGCATTGTCTACCCTCCCCCCCAGGATTTGGCCGATCTCAGCCAAGTTAGCCGGGAGACAGCCCTGGCGGTACTGAGCCGTCTGCAGCAGCAGGGGGTTATTCAGCCGCTGCCGGAGCAACAGTCTTTGCTGCTGATCCGGTACGCCAAACTGCTGGAGGCCACCCGTCTGCTTTAGATATTGAAGATATTGACCCATGTCTCCCCAACCGATTTCTCCCCATCCAGGACAAGAATCTGTCTGGGACTATCCGCGCCCACCTCGTCTGGAGCCCACCACAGAACTGGTGGAAGTTCTCTTCAATGGCGAGCTCATTGCCCAAAGCCGCCGTTGCTACCGCGTCCTGGAAACCAGCCACCCGCCTACCTACTACATTCCCCCCACCGACGTTCGACTGCAGTATCTCCGCCCCAGCTCTCGCACCTCTTTCTGTGAGTTCAAAGGGGCTGCCTGCTACTGGACAGTTCAGGTCGGATCCCAAACAGCCGTAGATGCCGCCTGGAGCTATCCGGATCCCAGCCCGGCGTTTTTGCCCATCCGCGACTACCTTGCCTTTTATCCAGGCCGTGTGCAGGAGTGCCGGGTAGGTGGAGAACGAGTCCGGCCTCAACCCGGAGATTTCTACGGCGGTTGGATCACCTCAAAGGTCGTAGGCCCTTTCAAAGGAGAGCCGGGTAGCTGGAACTGGTAGGGGCGGAGCAGCGATTCCCGAGGGGGGATCCCTTTTACCGGGGAAAAGGACTACAGTTAAGTCGATGCGGGTCAGTTGTCCAAGGACTCCGTCCCGCTGGCACGAATCGGAGAGCGCGGACAAAAACCATGACGGTGCGGGTGCCCCTCGACTATTATCGGGTTTTGATGCTGTCGGCACGGGCAGATGAGCATCAGATTGAGCAGGCATACCGGGAGCGAATCGATCTCAAGCCGGGCGAGCGCTCCTGGCTGCTGGAGTTCTCGCCACAGGCTGTGGAAGCTCGCGCTCAAATGATCCAAGAGGCAGCTTCTGTGCTGCTTAACCCTGAGGCACGGCGAAACTACGACGAACATCTCATGCCGGCGGATCCCACCTTGACGGTGGAGGAGGCGCACCTACCGGGAGTGCTGTGCTTGTATTGCGAAGCCGGAGAATACCAAGCTGCCTTGGACTTGGCTCAACATATGCTGGAGCAGGGCCACCCTGCTCGTTCCGATGCCATTTTGGCACGGGCCATCGCTCGTCTGGAACTGGGTCGAGAAGCCTGGCAACAGGGATCCTATGAAGAGGCGGCGCGTTCCCTACAGGCGGGCTTGGCGGAGCTGGAGGAGTATCAGGCCTTTCCGCAGATGCAAGCGGAGATCCGTATCGATTTGGGCAAGCTGCGTCCCTATCGCATTTTGCAACTCCTCAGCCAAAGTGCTCCCGCCCAAGCTGGAAGACACACCGCTGATGGGAACGGGGAGCGACAGCAGGGACTGGCTCTCCTCAAAGCCATGCTGGACGAACGGGGCGGCATCGAGGGGATGGGGCAAGATGGCTCTGGCCTCAGCACCGAAGATTTCCTGCGCTTTATCCAACGGGTACGTCGCCACCTCACCCTCAAAGAACAGCAGGAGTTGTTCGAGCGGGAGGCTGAGCGTCCCTCGATGGTGGCCGCCTACTTGGCCGTGCAGGTGTTGCTGGCGGCAGGTTATCTGGAAAACCGCCCGGCTCTGGTGCGGCGTGCTCGCGGCTACCTGGCTCGTCTGGCGCAGCGGCAGGATGTGCATCTGGAGCAGGCCATCTGTAGTCTGTTGCTGGGGCAGACCGAAGACGCGCTCGCCCATCTGCGCTCCACCCAAGAAGTAGAGGCCTTGCAATTTATTGAGGAACACTCCACCGGCTCTCCTGACCATCTGCCGGGTCTGTGCCGCTTCACAGAAAAATGGTTTCAGGAGGAGGTGTTCCCGGAGTTCCGCGGTCTGGAAGCCGCCCAAGTGACGTTGCAAGCCTACTTCGACAACCCCCAAGTACAAGCTTACCTGGACGAAATGCCCAGCCGCGAAGACCCGCCGGCAGGGATGCTCTCTCCCAGTGCTCCGCACCGCTGTCGCGAACAAGCCCCCCATCCCCCACCTCATTTGCCTGCCGTGGTGGGTCCTGAGCCAACCCAGGAATTGTATCGCCCACCCGCCCCTTGGCAACAGGGGGTGCCAGAACCCCCGCGCCTCTCGGATTTGCCCTCTTACCGCAGCACCCCCAAAGCAGGCGTCTCTGCTCTTGCGGATGAGAGTTCTAGTGCTCCGCACCGCTGTCGCGAACGCGCCCAAGACCGTTCCCCTCAGCGGGAGGGAGCTGGCGTGAGCAGAATGCAGGAAGTGGAACGTTACCGCCGCAGCCGCTTGGGATCCCGTAAGCGTCCTGCCCTTCCCGCCGTGGGCTTCGCACCGCTGACGCGAGTGGCCGGGGTGGTCGGTGTGGGCATTCTCTCCCTGCTGGTCATCTGGCAAATGTTGCGGGGCCTCTTCACGCCGCCGCCGGCACCACCGCTGGAGCAACCCCAGGTGCAAATTGAGCAGCCGCCGGTTGACATATCGCTACGCGACGCCTCCGCGAACGACAATCCCGGCCAGACAGAACCCGCTCCCCCGCCTGAGCTAACCGGCCCTCTGGCGGAGTGGCAAGGAGTACAACAGGTGCGGGTGATCTCCAACGATGGCCTCAACATTCGCCAGCAACCCAGCCTGACGGGAGCCATTGTCGGGACAGCCCCACGCCAAGCCCTGCTGCGGGTGGTAGAGGTGCAGGCCGGTGAGGGACAGGTGCCCGTCTGGCTGCGCATCGAGCGAGATGGGGCTCCGGGGGGATGGGTCGCTGCCCAGTCGGGCTCTACCCGTCTGGTGGAACGGCTCTAGCTCTGATACATTTACGCTGAACACTGCTGAACATCACTGTTCAACTATGCAGCGATAGCATTCTGTTTGTTTCCAAACAGAATGGCGGTATCCCGCAAAGCTTTGAGTAGAATACCCAAAGCGCAGTTTCCGTGTCGTCTTACTACCAATTTTCTGCTTTGCTTTGGCTACCATGTTGGCAGACTCGAAAGTAAACAGAAAGATCAACTGGTAGTAATCCGTACTGAACATATTATACATTATTTTCAGTATAGTTGAGCTTATTATTGACTAGAGTCATGCTCCCTTGCTGCCAGCTGTTATTGCTCCGCAACGCTGCTGCAACCGCGCTACGGGGACGGAGTTCTCGGTCCCGCCCTTTTAAGGGGTATAGTCTGCTTCCTTCTCAACTGTTGTGGATATTCTGCGCAATGCCCCGCTGGGGATTTATCTGGAAGAGCCTCGCACCTGGCTACATTGCCTGGATCCGCGGGTTAAGCTGGCCTGGCTGCTCAGCTTTCTCCTCAGCCCCATTTTGGCCGGCAATGGTTGGCGCTTGGCCGTGGTGGTGGCTCTTCTGCTGCTAACTGTGGCGGCCCGTCTGCCGCGCCGGGTTTGGTCGGGCCAACTCTCCCTGGTGCTGGCCCTGAGCCTGCTCACCTTTGGGATCACCAGCTTGGCGCCGGATGGATTGGGGGTTTTTCCCCAACCGCAACGGCAGGATATGCAGGTGGTGGGCTATGGGCTGACCGGGATCCCCGCTGTTCCCGTTAGCGGTGCAGGGCACTTCGACTTGGCCGTAGAACAGGGATCCCCAGACCGTGCCTGGCGGGCGCAAACCCGTGCCTGGCAAACTCCTTATCGCTACCGCCTGGTTCAGTTTTCCTTATTGGGACGAACCTTTCAGGTCTCCCGCCGTTCTCTATCGGTGGCGCTGCGGCTGGGCACCCTCATTTTTACGTTGCTCTACGCTACCCATTTGTTTCTGTTGACCACGGCCCCCGAAGAAATTGCCGAAGGGATCGGCCAATGGTTGCAGCCTCTCAAGCGTTGGAGATGGCCGATTGCCGAAGTAATTCTCACCCTCACCTTGGCGCTGCGCTTTCTGCCTTTGGTGATGGAAGAGGTGCAAAACTTGGCGCGGGCGGTGCGAACTCGGGATGTGCGCTGGGGATCCCTGAGTTTCCGGGGCGGGATGCAAACCCTGCTGGCCTTGGTGGAGCGCTTTTTTGAAAACTTGCTCCTGCGTGCCGAACAGACGGCTATGGCAATGCAGGCCCGTGGGCTGACCGGCCCAGACCATCCCCTGCGCTGGCACCGCCTACAACTGCGGCGGCTGGATCGCGGCCTACTGGCTCTACTGCCCCTGTTTTGGCTGCTCAGAACCTTGTCCCCCTAAGGTGACCGGCAACACAGCTTTTTCCTACCCAGGGGGATGGGGCTCGTCGCTGCCCATCGGCAGGAGCAGCCGAGAGACACAACGCCCATCGGAAGAGAGGTAAAAGGAGAGCTGGCCCCCCATCCGCTGCACCACCCGTTGACACAGGCTGAGTTCCAGACCAGGACTTACCGATAGAGGCGACTTGAGCAGAGGATCCGCGTAGATCACCTGGTTCGGATCCAACTGAAGGGCGGCCATCAGGTGAGGGTCGAAGCTGCCCTGATCCACCACCAGCAGCTCTGCATACCCAAAGTGCTCCGCACCGCTGTCGCGAACGCTGGCTTGGCTCCACAGATCCAGCCGCCCCCCTTCCGGGCTGCGCAAAATAGCGGCTGTCAACACCTCCCAGAGCACCATCTCCAGTCGTTCGGGATCCCCCTGGACGGCAATGCTCATGTCCCCATGGGCCCGCGGCCACAGCTTGCGTTTTTGGGTCAGGCCCTCCACCCGGCGCAGGCTTTTGCGCACCAAGGTTGCCAAGGGCACCGACCGCAACTGCGGCTGCACCTGCCAAGTTTCCGACTGCAACAACGGCCTTGTGGAGACGGTCAGATCCCGCAGCCCTCTGCCAATTTCCACTACTTTTTGCCAGCGGGTGGCTTCGTCTCCGGGGATCTCCGGCACCTGACCCAGGCGGTGCAGGCTGTCCAGAAGGGCATTCTGCATATCCAGCAGGCGGCGGTGCTTGTACCAGTTCAACTCCCTGAGCACCTCCTGCCGCTCTTGCAAAGTTTGCATCCAGAGCAAGCGCCGCAGCGTCCAGCCGCAGGTCTGGGCGATCAGCATCACAGCCGCCCGCTCGTCGGGATCCCAAACCTTGCCCGCTTCTGCCCCCAAGATCAAAACTCCCAAAGCTCCCGCCTGCGAGGAGTTTGTCTCCCCCAGCGCCACCAGCAGCCAGGATCCCAGGCCGGCAGCAAAGTGCTCCGCACCGCTGACGCGACTGAGCCAAGTGCGGCTGGCAGGGGGGATCTGCTCCTGGGTGAGCGGCAGAGGTTCTGCCGACTGCAGCGCGTAGGCCAGTAGGGGATCTTGCAGGTCGATCTCGGTGGAGCCGGTCTCCGTCCCGGCAGCGGTAGTAAAAGGCCCCTGGAGCTGAGCCCGGCTTTCCCCCGGCTGCCAACTGACCACCAGCGCCAGAGGGATCCCCAGCAATTGGGCCGTCTGTCGAGTGGTAGTGGTGTACAGATCTGACAAGGTGGCCGAGTTTTGCAAGGTTAAACAAGTGGCGATCAGGCCCTTGAGCAATTGCTCTTGTCGTTGCCGGCGTTGTTCTGACCGAATTTGCCGCAGGATCACCCCCACCTGTTGGGCGATCCCCCGCAGCAGTTGCCGCTCTTCCCGGCTCCAGGTCCGTAGCTGGGGATGCAACACCAAGAGCAGCCCTTCCACAGGTGTGGTGGCGGTACCGCCGACCCCGGTGTGGGTCAGCATCAAGGAACGAACCCCTGCCAGTTCCTGCCGCCAAGAGAGCAGGCGCAGATCTTGGTCGTAGTTTTCTGCCACGACCACCTCGCTGCGCATGAGATCCTGCCAGTCCTGGTCGCTCAGAGGGCTGAGCTGCTGTGGCAAAGTCTGCTTGCCTTCCCTGCGGTACTCGTAGAAGAGGCGGGGGATGGGGCTGTCGGGATCCACCGTCAACACGGCCACTGCACCGACTTTCAGGCGCTGGGCCAGGCCGACAACGGCTTGCTGGAGAGCCTGTTGCAGCTCCGCCGGGTTGTAAAGCGAGCGGCCCACCTGTTGCACAAACTCTTGGTCATCGGCCAACTGGCGAATGCGGCGATCCAGATTTTCTAGGGGGGCAGCCAAGGCCAACCCATTGGCGGCAGCAGCTACCAACTGTCGCTCAGCGGCTTGCCAGGTACGGGGCACATCCGATTGCACCCAGATGAACCCCAGCAGATCCTTTTCCAGCAAAATCGGGGCCGCCAAAACGGCCTGGGCCCGCAACTGCTGCATCAGCTTGGGGGGAACCTCAGAGCGAGTCGTCCCTGTGCCGCCCACCACCACCTGGCCATCGGCGAGGGTGTAGTACATGTCCCCCAATTCCCGCAGCGAAAGGCTGACCTCCCCTGTTGGCCCTGCTCCGACTTTAGCCCCTTTGGGAACAGGGGGCTGAGAGGACTCCGTCCCCCCGCTGTTGCCAACAGCTTTGGGGGCGCTTCCATGGGGGACGAACTGCCCCTGGCTGCGCTCGTGCCAATACACCTGAATGTGGACGGCGCCCAGGAAAGACTGTAGCTCTTGCTTCACCCAGCTGACCCGTTCCTGCAGGGATCCCACCTGGCGCATCGCCGTTCCCAACCTCAGGAGCGGATCCTCAAGGCGCTTTTCGGTCTGCTGCTGCCAAGCGTTTTCCAACTCTTGCAGAGAGGCTGCCAACTGCCCCAGCAAAATTCCCAAGAGAGCCTTTTCGTCCTCATGGGTGGTAACCCCCCACATTTGGGATCCCAACATCAGGATCCCCAAGCAGCGCCGCCGTCCTACTGCCGTTCGCGACAGCGGGCCGTAGGCCGAGAAGGGATAAATGAAACAGCCCTGGATCCCGCCCAGTCGCCTGGCCTCCCGCTGCCAAATGCCCATGCGCGGCTCCTGAGAGAGGTCGGGCAGGCTGATCGGTCGCTGCTCGATCACCACCTGCTCCAGGATCTCCCCCGGCTGTAGAGGATGCACCGCCCGCAGTAGGGTTTGATCCTCAAGAAGGGTCACTCCCCCCTGGCCCACCAACTGGTGATTTTGATAATCGTAAAAGGCCAGCCAGATCAGCGGCGCCCCAAACGCCGCCTTGACATACTCCAGCGTGAGCTGAACGAGGGTGTTGGCATCGCTCTGCTCCCGCATCTGCTGCAAGGTTGCTTGCAGGGCCACCAGGGGAGATATTGGCCCAGCTCTATCGGAATGAGGGGGAACAGACTGAACCATACCTGTGTGGAGCTATTCTGCGGGTTCCTCTGCAAGTCAATGCCCTCTCAGCCAGATCTCCGTCGGATCTGAGCCTTATTTGTTGCTGGGCAACGCTGAGGCAACAGGTGAGAAGAAGAGAGCCCGGACTTGTTGCTGTTTGAAACAACTTTGGCATACTCTCCGCCCCAAGGGGCAGGGATTCTCGACGTCGGGCGTTCGCCCCATCCTCGACGCAGTAAACTACCCGACACCCGCGCTATGCGCAGGGTGCGGGCTTTATCCCAATCCCTAGCGGCCCCAGAGGACAGCTAAGTTTCGGAATTTCAGGCG
>NZ_JBSSBV010000029.1:0-34403 GCF_054059115.1 Thermostichus sp. MS-CIW-26 | reverse complement strand
GTAAACCAGCCTAGAGGTTCGTGGTTGGCTTGCCAACTGCAGGGCTGCCGAAAGCCCGCCCTGTACTGCGAAGCAGTCAGGGTCGGGTAGTTTACGTCTCGAATCAAAGTAGTGCGCAGAGGTGCTGGGATCAAAATCGCGTGTGAGCAAATCTGCCAAAGCTGCCTGCTGCTCTGGCGTAAGCCGCCGCAGATAAAAATCCAACTGCCGGCTCACCGTGCCATTGTGGGCAAACTGGGCCAGTCCTCCACGGGCAAGGAGAACTCAATCAAACAAAGGCGGCAGAAACACCCCCAAGCGCTCTGCACCCCCCATCTGGCCCAGACCGAAGAAAACTGTCCCCAATCCCAGAGCCAAGGCCAACAGTCTCCGTGGCCAGTTCATGCCTAGAGTACTCCCTTCGAACTGGGGATCCCTTCTTGTCGGCGGGGATCCCGTTCTACAGCCATACGCAGGGCACGGGCAAACGCCTTAAAACTGGCCTCGACAATGTGGTGGGCGTTGAGACCGGCAGCTTGGCGAATGTGCAAGGTAAGCTGGGCGTGGTTGACCACCGCCTGATAAAACTCCCGCACCAACTGGGTTTCGTAGCGGCCAATGCGCTCCGTGGGCAGCTCCAGGCCATAGCTGAGGTGAGGACGCCCGGAGAAATCCAGCACCACCTGCACCAAAGCTTCATCCAAAGGTGCCCAAAAATGGCCGAAGCGATGAATGCCCCGCCGATCCTGCAAAGCCTGCGCCAGAGCCTGTCCCAGCGTGATGCCCACATCTTCGTTGGTGTGGTGATCGTCGATGTGCAGATCCCCTATGGCCTTGATCTGCAAATCGATCAACCCGTGGGTGCTGAGCTGGGCCAGCATGTGATCCAAAAAGGGGATCCCGGTGTCGATCTCGTAGTGGCCGCTGCCATCCAGGTTCAGACGAATTTGAACATCCGTTTCCCCGGTGCGACGGTGAACAAGGGCAGTTCTGGGGTGGAGCAGGCGCGAGGAGTCGAGGGCAGTCATGGGAAAAGTATCGAAGCAGGCGGGAAGTCCCAGCTCTAGGATCGCACAAGCCCGCCGCCATCGACACCTTCACCCATGCAGCAGGTGAGAATCCCTTCTCTGCCGGGGATCCTGATCCCAGCCCCCTGGACACGGGGATAGGTGTGACAGGGATCCCCTACAGGCAAGCCGGTGGGGCCGATCCTCTGCGCCCTCACCCCTTGGGAGAGGGGAGCTAGCAGGTTCAGCGGGATTTGAAATAGCCTATAAGACAGCTTCTCCCGAAATCGCTGTAGATTGCTGAAGGAAATTGTTGAAAAGGGGGTTGCCGTTTGCAGGATTGGCAGCAAATCCAACAGGCCCTCAAGCAACACTGGGGTTACGAGACGCTGCGCCCACCGCAGGATCAGGTGATCCGCGCTCTGCTGGACAAGCGCGACGCGCTGGTGGTGTTGCCGACGGGGTTTGGCAAATCCCTGTGCTTTCAGCTAGTAGCCCTGCTGCAAAGGGGGGTGACGCTGGTGGTCTCGCCCCTGATCGCCCTGATGGAAGACCAAGTTCAGGATCTCTGGAAACGCAAGCTGCCGGCAGCCTGTCTCCACAGCGAACTGGATCCAGCCCTGCGCAAGCGGGTGTTGAAGGCCCTTGAGGAAAACCGACTGCGCCTGCTCTATCTGGGGCCGGAGACCCTATTCAGCCCCCCCGTTTGGCAACGGCTGCAACAGCCTCAGGTGCAAATCAACGGCCTGATCGTGGATGAGGCCCACACGTTGGTGCATTGGGGGGGATCCTTCCGGCCCGACTACCGCCGTCTGGGATTGCTGCGCCCGGCTCTGGCCCCGGTGAAGTCCTCCTTTCCCATTGCCGCTTTTACCGCCACGGCTGACCCCCAAACCTGCAGCCGCCTCAGCCAAATCCTAGAGCTGCGGGATCCGGAGTGCATTCGCGCCGATCCCCTGCGGGCCAATATCTCCCTCAATGTGGCGATAGCCTGGAGCCCGGCGCATCGCCGTCGTCGTCTGCTGCGATTCCTGGGCGAGAATCCCGGGTCGGGTCTGGTCTATGTGCGCACCCGACGGGATGGGGAAGAGCTGGCCGAGTGGCTGGGCCGACAGAACTTGAAAACCGCCACCTATCACGGGGGGCTGGAGGCGCGATCCCGCCGCCGGCTAGAACGATCCTGGCTGCAGGGGGAACTGCGCTTTCTGGTCTGCACCAACGCCTTCGGCATGGGGATCAACAAGCCGGATGTGCGTTGGGTGCTGCATTTTCATCCCCCGCCCAGCTTGATGGATTATTTGCAAGAGGTGGGACGAGGCGGTCGGGATGGTGGCCCTTGTCGGGCCCTGATGCTGGTCTCGGAGCCGACGGGCATGCTGGATCCCAGCGATCGCCGGCGCCAAGCCTATTTCTATTCCCAGCAGGAGCGCCTTCAGGCCCGAGCACGCCACCTGCTGCAAACCTTGCCTCAGCAGGGATCCTACGCCGACCTGCCGCCTGGAGAGGTACGGGTGGCCCTGGGTCTGCTGCAGGAGATGGGCTGCCTGCACTGGCCGGATCCCTTTCACTTTCAGGTGTTGCACCGCCGTTGGCAGCCTTTAAGACGAGAGGATCCCTGGCAAGGGATGGAAGCCCTCATCCACGCCCGCGGCTGTCGGTGGCAGGCGATCTTGCCCTATTTTGGCTACCCTGGGGAGCAGCCCGGCCTGCCCTGTGGCACCTGTGACCGTTGTCGGCTTTCTCGTTAGCCCTCAACAGCCCGCTGCGAGCCGCAACCGGCAGGAGTGGCTATCATGATCTGCGTTTCTGCAAAGGGAGCAGTTCCCCTTGCTGACGAACTTTCGGCTGTGCCTATGAGTGTTTCCGGATCTCCGCTCGAGGAACTTGACCGACCCTTGTCCCTAGCCCGGCAGGTGGCGCAACTGTTGGTGGTGCCGGTCTCGGCCCGTCTGGGATCCCAGTCTCCTCCCCGAGAGATCCTCAAACGGCTTATCCAGGAGGTGGGGATCGGGGGCATCTGGCTCACGGATGGCCACGTGGCCGAGGCCCTGCTGCTGATCGAGGAGGCCCAGTCTTGGGCGGCTCTGCCCCTTTTGGTGGCAGCCGAGGTCGGGCGGGGGCTGGCCCTGCAGGGGGCGACCCCTTTCCCCCATCCTCTAGGGTTGAGCCGCCTGGGGGCGGAAGCCGAGCGCTGGGCCGAGCAGTGGGGGCGGATCACGGCGCGGGAGGCGGCGGCCATCGGCATCAATTGGTTGCTCAGCCCGGTGGCAGAGCCGCTGGGGGAAGGGGCGCTGGCGGAGGATCCCCTGTCTGCTTTGCAACTGGCGCGAGCTTTTGTGCGCGGATGTGAGCAAGCCACCCCGGGCAGCACAGGCGGGATCCTAACCACAGCCAGCTCTTTTCCGGGCAAAGGCTGGAGGGATCCGGTTCAGGCCGGACTGAAGCCATCCCCAAAGACAACAGACACCCCCTGGTGCCCCCGATTAACCCTGACCCTAGCCCAGCTCCAAGAGGGACCTTGGCTGCCTTTTCGAGGTTTGGTGGAGCAGGTGGGGGCGATCTTGGTTTCCCACGTGGTGCTGCCGGAGTGGGATGAGCGCTGGCCTGTCACCCTGCTGCCGGGGCGGCTGACCCAACTGCTGCGCCAGGAATGGGGGTTTGGCGGGCTTATTGTTGTGGACAGCCTCGATCAAGGCTGCTTGGCAGAGCTGGCCAATGCTAACGGGCCCAACTCATTGGCCGTGCGGGCTTTCCAGGCCGGTGCCGATCTGATTCTGACCCCCCCCGATCCAACGGCATCCTTGGCAGCCGTTTTGGAAGCGGTGCAACAGGGATCCCTCAGCACAGACCAGCTTGCCCAGTCGGTGACGCGGGTGCTGCGGGCCAAACAGCGAATCCTACCTGCCGCCTCAGCTCTCCTCCAACAGGTGTGGCCGGCCTTGGCGGAAACCGACTTCAGCGCCCTTGGCGGATGGATGGGGGCCAGGGATCCCACGGATCCGGCCCTCAACCGTGGCTCTCCCGCCGAGCAACTGAAGCCTTTGCTGCTGGGGGATCCCATCTCCAAGGACAAGGACTCCGTTCCGCGGACGCGAACGGCGTTGGGAAAGTTGTTCAACAGGCGCTCCCACCTGACCTCTGCTCTGCACAGAGCCGCACAGCTGGGATCCCTCTTGGCCGAGAAGGATATCGCCCCCTGTCAAGCGGCTATGGCCCGCGGTGGCGTGGAAGGAGGCCGGCCCCTCAGCCCGCCCGCAGAGCCCGGATGGTTGAACTGGATCTGGCAGGATCCCCCCTTGGGTGCTGCCGATGTGCAGTTGCAATCTCCCGCCCTGCATGTTCCGGCTGCCCTGGGCATGCTTCCTGTGCTCAGCGATGCCCTTACCCCCCTGCCTTGGTTGGAAGCCGCTCTAGACAACGCCCCAGGGTTGATTTTCCAAGGTTTCCTTGGGAATCCCTTGCCCAACTATGTGCTGGATTGGCTGCAACAGCATCGGGAGCGGGTGGCAGCCGTCGTCATTTATGGTAATTTATCTCTCTACCGTCGCCTGCGGGCGCACTTTCCATGGGCCAATGCCATCCACAGCCTCAACCGGGATCCCTGGGCCCAAGCGGAGGTGATGGGGCGGCTCTTTCCCAACCGTCCCCCCTCAGAGGGATCAAAGTCTCACGTGGCCCAGCCAACCATTAAGAAAAAGTAAATACCTTTACAGATTATTGGCAGGGAAAGGCTCCTGAGTTATCGTGTTGGTTGAAATGTAAAAGATTGAAACGGTTTCTCTCAGCGTTGTCTGTGTCTCCCTCCCTCTCAGAGACCACTCAATCCCGCAGCAGCCAGTCATCAACCGGCAGTTGCGTCGGCTTTGAGCAAAAGCGACTTCAGCCTTCATCCCAACAGCGTTTACAACCCTTCCTCAAATCCTTGCAGCGATTCTTTACAAGTGTCTGGTCTCAAAAAACTCGGCTGGGTCTTGCCCTCCTCGGCCTAGGGCTGGCGATATTGACCTGGGCTTGGCTAAGTGCTGAGGCTCGTCTGGATCCCTACACGGAAGCCGTCCTCAGCTTACAGGGGCAGGTTAGCCATGGTGCATCCTTGTTTGCCCTCAACTGTGCAGCCTGCCACGGAGAAGAAGCGGATGGGCGAGTGGGGCCCAGTCTGCGGGGGGTGAGCAGCCGCCGCTCGGATCGGTTTATTATTCAGCAGGTGACCGGTGGCAAAACGCCTCCCATGCCCCAGTTCCAGCCGGATCCTCAGGAGATGGCAGATCTGCTCAGCTACTTGAAAACCCTCTGAGGCCGTTTCATGGGCCTGGCCCAGCAGCTTGCTTGCTATGCTCTCTGGCTGGCCGCCGTATTTGCTTTTGCGGAATGGCTGCGCTCCCGGCAGGTGGACGGGGAATGGGTGCGCAAGGCCATTCACATTGGTGTGGGCAATATCATTTTGTTGGCTTGGGCTTTGCAAGTGCCTCGCTGGCTAGGGGTGGGATTCTCTCTGGTGTTTGCCGGCTTGGCGCTGCTCTCCTACCGGGTGGCCATCTTGCCCAGCTTGAATGGAGTCGGTCGCCGCAGCTTTGGCACCTGTTTCTACGCCGTCAGCATTGGCCTGCTGCTGTTTTGGTTTTGGCGTCCCCAGCGACAGGTCTTCGCGGTGATCGGCATATTGGTGATGACGTGGGCCGACGCCTTGGCAGGGTTGGTGGGCAAAACTTGGGGCCAACACCCCTACCAACTGGGATCCCTTCAAAAAAGCTGGGAGGGATCCCTGACCATGTGGGCGGTGAGCAGCTTGGTGATTGCAGCTCTGCTGCTGGGGTACTTTGGCTTCTCCCCCCCTTTGCTGGCCATCAGCCTCTTGGTGGGGGGGATAACCATGGGGCTGGAGGTGTTCTCTTGGTGGGGGTTGGATAACCTGACCGTGCCCCTGGCCAGTGCCGGCCTCTGTTTCGTCTTGATCCAGATCCTCAATTATTTGTAACGCTTGCTACGGAACGTTCCTCTCCGGTTCCCGGCGGTATAGTGTGGAAACAGCCCTTGCTTCTCTTCGCCATGGCTGCAAGTCCTGCGCTGGCCTCTTCTGCCCCTCCCTCTCCCGCCCACATCTGTCCCCTTGCCCAGGCCTGCAGCTACCTAGATTGGGCAGCTGGCGAGCTGAAACTGGATCCCGGCTGGGTGGCGATCCTCAGCACCCCCCGTAAAGTGGTGACGGTGGCGATCCCCGTGCGGCTGGATAACGGACAAATCCAAGTGCTGGCCGGCCATCGGGTGCAGCATTGCAACGTTCTCGGCCCCTACAAAGGGGGGATCCGCTACCATCCCGCGGTCACCCTTGAAGAGGTATCGGCCTTAGCGATGCTCATGACCTGGAAATGTGCCCTTATGGGCATTCCCTACGGTGGGGCCAAAGGGGGGATCCCCCTCGATCCCAAGCGTTATTCGGTCTCGGAGCTGGAGCGCATCACCCGCCGTTACACCAGCGAGCTGATCAAGGATATCGGCCCTGCAGAGGATATCCCCGCTCCAGACATGGGAACTTCCGCCCGCGAGATGGCCTGGGTGATGGATACCTATTCCATGAATGTTGGGCATGCGGTGCCGGGAGTGGTGACGGGCAAACCTCTCTCGATTGGGGGATCCCGAGGGCGAGAACTGGCCACCGGACGGGGGGTGATGATCACGGTACGGGAAGCCTTGGCCCGACATGGTGGATCCCTGGCAGGGGCAACGGTGTTAATCCAAGGTTTTGGCAATGTGGGTGGAGCAGCGGCCAGCTTGCTGCATCAGGCAGGAGCCAAAATTGTGGCGGTTTCCGGCAGTTCTGGGGGCCTTTATAACCCCAAAGGACTGGATATCCCCGCCCTCAAAGCCCACATGAAGGAACAGGGAGGCCACATGGCGGGCTTTCCGCAAGCTGAGCCCATTAGCAATGCCGACCTGCTGGTGCAAAAAGCGGATGTGTTGATCCCTGCCGCTTTGGAAAATCAAATTACCGAAGCCAATGCCCACCAAATTCAAGCCCGGATTGTGGCAGAAGCTGCCAACGGTCCAACCACCCTTGCCGCCGACCGGATTTTGGAATCGCGAGGGATCCAGGTATTGCCGGATATCCTAACCAATGCCGGTGGAGTGGTGGTGAGCTATCTGGAGTGGGTGCAGGGACTCTCTTACATCTTCTGGGATGAGGAGCGGGTCAATCAAGAGATGGAAGGTCTGATGGTACGTGCCTTTGAACGGGTGGTGCAGGAGGCAGAACGGCGGCAAGTGTCGCTGCGACTGGCTGCCTACACCCTGGGGGTAGGCCGAGTGGCGCAAGCCCTACAGGATCGCGGCCTTTACCCGTAGACCGGGAACTCTTGGCTCAACAAGCCTACTTGCCAAGGTTCGATTGCCCTTTTCTCAAGCCCGACGGCGTTCTTGCTCTTCCTGCTGCTGCCATTGCTTGAGCAGCTCTTTTGCCGCCTGCGGGGTAAAGTAGTCCAGCTCCATCAGCTTACGGTAGGTCAGAATTTGCCGCATCTCCAGGGGCATGTCTGCTTTTTGGTAGAAGTAGCGAATGCGATTGATGTTTTGCTCCATTTCTGTAAACTCTTGCTCCCGCTTGATCTGCCTTTCCTGCTTGAGCACTTCATGGGGAGCGGACAGGCGGCTGTAGTTGGGGATCCGTTGCGTGCCTGTGGTTTTGCTGGCAGCAGGCAGACGGTGGCCTCCGGTTTGTCGGCTGTTGGCCTTGTTGGAATTGAAGAAGAAAGAGAGCATCGGCAAACCTCACACAAACAGATAAACGGCGGGAGCTTAACGCCAAGTCAACAATATCAAGTTTAGGTGAAGAAGCCTGTGATCCAGATCCTTCTTGGAAAAACCCGTACTTCCGGCGCGGCGCTGTATCTCTCCGCCTCTCCTACCCCCTCGGATGGTTGAGGAAAAGCTGGGGTTTGGCCTCAAGCCAATCTATTCATGAGTCCAGCCTACCGTGTTTACACGGAAAATGACTGAGATCACGTCCGAGAGTACAAGGTATTTAAGTATCTTCACGTCCTTTTGTTCGGGATCCCTGTATCGGATGTACTTTCCCGCAGGCCGCTACAGGTGGGATTCATCTCCGCTCAGCAGCCAAGTGACCGATACCCCCAACGCCTTGGCAAAGGCCACCAGTTCCTTGTCGATGACGCGCCGTTTTCCCTTTTCCACCTGGCCAATTTTGACGTAGTCCAACTGCACACCGTACTTGGCCAAGCGACCCGCCAGTTGATCTTGGGTGAGTTGCAGCTTCTCCCGTACCCAGCGCACCCGCTCCCCAATCAAGTTGGCCGATGGATGGTGCCGGTCGTTAGACTCCATAGGAGCAGAAAGCCGTAAATATTCTTTTCCAGACTGAGGAAGTTGAGGGATCCTCACATGGTAGCCTGAGCTGGCAAGGTTCCCTTTTCCTGGGATCCCACCCGGCAGCTGTTGAGCTGACTTGCTCAGGAACAATCTTATCTCAAGGTCTAGATCGAAAATCGCTTACCGCTTTTTGGCGAGCGACCCCTTGCCTGCAAAGACTTGGCGGATGGGATCCCTGCTGTTCCCGCATCTAAACGGAAAAATCTCCGGACAAAAAAGAGGGTCATGATCGATTTTCGCTCGCAGCAGCAGCAGAAACCTTTTTAGACTGGGAGATGAAGTTCTCTCCTCACCTGGCCGTGGTTTTTTCTCGTCCTCATCCTGAACACTCTGCCTCTTCGCCTCAGGAGTTTGACGATCTCTGGTTCGACCCCGAGTCTGCCCCTCAAGACGACCTCGCAGAAGTTGACTCAGAGCCAGGGGCCGGCGGATCCCGGCTGAATGAAGACGCTGTCGATCACTACCTGAATACCATCGGTCGCGTGCCCCGCATCGATCACGCTGAGGAAATCGAGCTGTCGCGCAAAATTCAGCAAAAGCTCCTCATCGATCAAGCCCGGCAGGAATGGCGGCAACAGCGGGGGGAGGATCCCAGCGATGAGGCTCTGGCCGAGGCCCTGCAGATTTCCGTATCCACCCTTCGCTCCCGCATCCGACAAGGGGAGCAGGCTCAGCGCAAGCTGATCAACGCCAACCTGCGCCTGGTGGTCAGCGTTGCCAAGAAATACCTCAATCGGGGGGTGCCCTTTTTGGATCTGATCCAAGAGGGCAATATCGGGTTGATCCGGGCCACCGAAAAATTCAATGCAGAGCGGGGGTTTCGCTTCAGCACCTATGCTCATTGGTGGATTCGCCAAGGCATTACCCGTTGCATTGCCAATCAAGCACGGACGATTCGCCTGCCGGTACACATGGTCGACAAAGTGCGCCTGCTCAAGCGCACCAACCGCGAGCTGATGAAGCTGCAGGGGAGGCGGCCCACCGAAGCGGAGCTGGCAGAAGCCTTGGGCATTAAAGTCAAGAAACTGCGCATGATCCAGCAGGCTGCTGCTTTGCCCCTGTCGCTGGATGTGCCGGTCGGCCAGGAAGGAGAAAGCCGCCTTGGAGATTTGCTGCAAGATGAGCGGCAAGAGCAGCCCTTTCAAGGGATCCTCGTGCAATCGATGCAGCAGGATGTGCGTTCTGCCATGCAAACCCTCAAGCCGATTGAGAGGCAAGTGCTGGAGTTGCGCTATGGGTTAGACGGGCAACAGGCGAGAACCCTGCGGGAGGTGGGGGATCACTTCAACCTAACGCGGGAACGGATTCGTCAGATCGAGCGGGATGCCCTGCGCAAGTTGCGGGTGGGATATTCTTCGCGGGCTTTGGCTCAGTACATTCGCTAGTGGCTACAGGCCTGGCAGACCGATTTCCGGGCCAGCTTCTGCCCAGGGATAGCCTTTTTTCAATCTTCTTGGGTTGAACACCATAGCCCCTTGCAGCGGCGATGATAAGGATCCCTTATCCCCTGAGCCTATTGGGGCTGATGACCCCCCGGCTACCTCATCTTCACGACCAGAGCCAGTGGGAAGGACTTTGGCAGCTAACCTCTTTGGTCGTTGAGGAGTTGGCTGATCGGTTTCCTCTGGCGCTCAGCTAGAAATCGCAGGAGCCCCGCACTGTACCCGTAGGGTCAGTGCCGGGAGGAATGCGCTTTGATGAAGTACAATGAACTTATGAGCCAAGTCCTGACCATATCCTGTAAGCTCAAGGTGTCCCCATCGCAAGCCGCTAAATTGGACGCGACGATGGATGTCTTTGTGCAGGCCTTGAACTGGGTCAACCAGAACACGCCGGAGAAGATCGTCAACGCGGTCAAACTGCAATCCCTTTGCTACTACGAGATTCGAGCTCGGTTCGGCTTGTCCAGTAACTTGGCTCAACAGGTGTGCAGACGGGTGGCGGGCGCTCGCAAAGTGGCGAGACAGCGCAACCGTCCGGTTAAAGAGTTCAAGCGTAGGTTCGTTACCTACGATGCACGTATCTTCTCATTTCGCGAGAAAGACTGGACGGTGTCGCTGACCACGGTGGAGGGGCGAGAGCGCTTTGAACTAGCCATTGGCAACTACCAGCGTGGAATACTGGCTGGTTCCAACCCCAAATCTGCCACCCTGGTCAAGCGGAAGGACGGCTCCTACTACATCCAGATTTGCGTAGAGAAAAAGCCACCCAAGCAACAAGATGCCGACAAGGTGATCGGGGTGGACTTTGGAAGGACGGATATCGCTCATACCTCAGAAGGGGACAACTGGAATGGACAGCAGTTGAACAAAGTCCGCGACCACTACTCCCGGTTGAGGGCGGTACTCCAACGCAAAGCCAGTAAGGGCACACGCAGTTCGCGGCGCAGATGCCGTCAACTGTTGCAACGGCTGTCTGGCAAGGAGAGACGCTTTCAAACGTGGGTCAATCATCGCATCTCCAAAGTTATTGTCTCCAGGGCAAAAGCTACCAACAGCGCTATCGCTCTGGAAGACCTGACAGGGATCCGGGAAAGGGTCAATCAACAACCCCGCAGCAAAGCCGAGCGGCGCAGGGCCAACAGTTGGGCGTTCTACCAGCTACGCCAGTTTCTGGAATACAAGGCTCTGCGTGCAGGGGTTGCCTTGATTCTGGTACCGCCTGCCTACACGTCGCAGACCTGCCACCGGTGTTTGCACATTCATCCCGACCCTGCGCAATCCTACCGCAGTGGAAAGAAGTTTAAGTGTAGGCACTGTGGATGGGAAGGAGATGCGGATTTGAATGGTGCGAATGTGATTGCGCTTTTGGGGGCTGTCGTAAACCAGCCTAGAGGTTCGGGCCTGTTTTGTTCTCTGGTAGAGCAGAGCAGGCTCAGGGCTACTGAAAGCCCGCTCCGTACCGCTTAGCGGTCGGAGTCGGGTAGTTTACGCATTGTAGTCATTCCAAACGAGATTGAGACACTCCCGTTGCCGCCCAAACGCTTCGCGCCGCTGCCGCGACCCCTCTCCCAGGGGGAAAAGGATTGGTCTGCTGGCTTGACTTCCCAGAGGTGCCTAGGATTCGGAACACCTGCGCGCCGAGAAAGAAATTCTTAAAAAGCCTTCGCCAGCCACAAAACCGCATTTAGGATTGGCTTCGAGGAATAGTCAGCGAGTAACCTGCGTCTTTGTTTCCAGATGGCCCGATACCAAGCCGGCTAGGCTTTTTCAGCCCAGCCTCTTTTTCAGTGCAGATGCTCGAGCCGTCAGCCCGGTCTTTGCTATGCCTTCAACTGCAATGGATTCTTCGATCTTTCATCAATCCCAACCTTCTTCCCAGCGGAATCCTGTGCTCTCAGACAAGCTTTCCCTGCGTATGGGACAAGCCCTACTGGGGTTAGCATTGGCCACTTGGCTGCTGATGGGGTTAGGCAGTGCCACCCGCGTCATGAATGCTGGGCTGTCCTGTCCAGATTGGCCCCTTTGCTACGGGGCAATTGTGCCCAGCCAGCAGATGAACCTACAGGTCTTTTTGGAATGGTTTCACCGCATGGTGGCTTCTGGGGTAGGCTTGGCTACGCTGGTTCTGATGGGGTTTGCTTGGCTGAAGCGTCAGGCATTGCCCACTTGGCTGCCCTGGGGTTTGAGCTGGGCTTTTGTTCTGGTCTTGACGCAAGGGATCCTGGGTGGGCTGACGGTCACGGAGCTGCTGCGCTTTGATATTGTGACGGCCCACTTGGGCACGGGCCTGCTGTTTTTTGCCACTTTGCTCACCCTGGGATTACTGATCTGGACAAGAGCCGGTTCTAAGGACTCCATCCTGCCGCTGCGACTGGGTGAAGGGCCATTTTCCGTCGGCTACTTGCCTTGGCTGGGCTTGGGGGCGGTGCTGCTGGTGTATGTCCAGAGCCTTCTGGGCGCCTTGGTGGCCTCCCAATGGGCTTTGCATCAATGCTTTGCTGCCGGCGAGCTGTGCTGGGTGATGAATAGCCACTTGCTGGGGGTTGCTCCGGCCACCCTTGGGGTGTTGGCGGTAGCGGTGGCCACCGGGCTGCGGCGCAAGCGGATCCCCCGCCTTCTCAAGTTCTTGGGCCATGGGTCTGTTGGCCTGCTGTTGGCCCAGGTGGGGATCGGTGTTTTGACCTATCATTACCGGCTGCAGGTAGAACCCCTAACGGTGGCCCATCAGATGATGGGGGCAGCTTTGCTGGCCTGTCTGCTGGGTTTTACGGTGCTGGCCTGGCGAATGCGAACCCAGGGGGAAGAAGGCCAGTGGATGGCCATGACCGCAGAAATGACCGGTGAGTGAATTTCATGCAAGATAGCGTTTTAGTCGACCGTCAGGCTTCCTACCAGAACCCGATGGGGGGGATCCCCTCTGAGCAGAGCCCATGTGCTCTGGGGTGCGAGCGCCAGGCGCTTGTCCAGGTTTTGCGCAGCTACAGCCAGTTGGTGAAGCCCAAGATCATCGCCCTCTTGCTGATGACGACGGCTGGGGCCATGTGGATGGCAGGCAACACCGACCCGTTCAGGTTTTTCATCACCCTTTTGGGGGGAGGAATGGCGGCGGCGGCAGCCAACGTCATCAACATGGTGTATGACACCGATATCGATCGGATGATGGAGCGAACCCGTCATCGCCCCTTGCCTTCCGGTCGAATCCGAGCGCAGGATGCTCTGATTTTTGCCGGGATCCTGGCTTTGACTGCTTTTGGGCTGTTGGCCACGTTCACCAACCTGCTGGCTGCCAGTTTGGCCATGGTGGGGATCCTGGTGTATGTGGGGGTCTATACCCACTGGCTGAAGCGTTCCAGCACGCAAAATATTGTCATCGGTGGAGCGGCAGGAGCGATCCCACCTTTGGTGGGCTGGGCAGCAACCACAGGCGAGCTCAGCTGGGCCGCGTGGGTGATGTTCGCCATCATCTTTTTGTGGACTCCACCCCACTTCTGGGCTTTGGCCATTCTGAAGCGGGAAGACTATGCCCGTGCCGGGGTGCCGATGCTGCCGGTGGTCGCGGGCGAAAGACTCACTGCCGCACAGATTTTGCTCTACGCGCTGCTGATGGTTCCGGTCAGCCTGTTGCTGGTTTACCCCTTAGGGATGCTGGGATCCTTTTATCTGAGCGTCGCGGCGCTGCTGGGATCCCTCTTGGTTTGGAAGGCGGTGCAGTTGCTGCAGGATCCCTGCGACCGAGATCGGGCGGCCTCGCTCTTCACGTTTGCCAACCTGTATCTGCTGCTGTTGTGCGGGGCCATGGGTCTGGATAGGTGGTCGTTAACCCACATCCTCTGGAGCCAGGCCACTGCGTCCCTCCAAGGGATTTACACCACCCTCATAGCGCTGGCCAGCTGACTTGCGCGAATGGGGGATCCCTGGGTTGATAACCCCCGTTGGCCAGCCGGTTTTTCCTCAAAATTGCGGCCCATTCTCAGAGAGTGACACTCCATACCGTGCAGGGTAGAATGAGCTAATCATTAGCCAAGCAAGACACACCCGGCCATGACCAATGAGGAGATTGAGACGCGATTTGTCCAGTTGGCCGAAGCTGTGACCAAGGTGGCTGATACAGTTGCCAAGGTTACCGATGCTCAGCTTGCCTTGCAGACTCTTTCGGGGCGTCTCGCTGAGGTTGTCCTGGAATTGCGGCAGGAAGTGCGGGAATTGCGGCAGCGGCAGGCCGAGTCGGATCAACGCTTTGAGGTTCTCCTTCAGGAAATCCGCTTCTTAATCCGCCGTCAGGGAGAGGGGCAAGCGTGAGTTGGGAAATCGCCTGGTGGAAGCCCTTGAGATAGGTCAGGATCCTCTCCGTGGAAAGGGTGAAAACAGCGGAGGATCCCTTGCTGCCTAAGGTTTGCTCCCAAGCAGAATACTTTCATTATTTCAAACAGCAATGAAACGGCTTGCTGCGTCGATCCCTAACTCCCTTCTCCCAGGGGGAGAGAAGCCGGAGGTGAGGGAAGGCCGCCTTACAGGAGAGGAGTTGGGGGTAGATTTTGCCGAGCCTTTGTGGACACTTAAGAAGCCCAGAAGCCTTGCTGGATAGGACTGTCTGGGCTTGGGGAGATGTTGCTGAACCGTTTCGCAACGCATAGTCACTTATCTCACCGTCAAGGTGAAACAAACAACCGCTTGCTTCCTGATAAGGCCTCCGGCCCGCTAGCGCAAGCAGTAGAAATAGATGGTAATAGAAGCCACGACTGCTATCGGCCCTCTGGGGATGGAGCTTAGCGGACTTGAACCGCTGACCCCTTCAATGCCATTGAAGTGCTCTACCAACTGAGCTAAAGCCCCAATCACTTGGCTTCGAGCGAGAATCCCGCTCAAGGATCCTACCCTCTACTCCAGCTTACACTGGCAACCTGCAGAAGATGCCTCAGCGGTAAAAAACGCTGGAACCTGATCGTAAATAAGTGGAGGATCCTTGTCAATAGCTTGGATGGCTCAACCGAGATGAGGAGTTTGCTTGGTTCTCAGCCTTTTGGTGTCAGACGTTGCGAGAAGCCCGCGGGGTGGTAGAACGGAGTCAGTGGCAATTGAGGGGCCTGTGACACAAGAAACTCAGCTTAACCGCATTTTGGCGGCTTCTTTGCTGGTCGTCTGCCTTATTGCGGCCATTGTCGGGGGCACGCGCCCTGCCCCAGAGCCTACCCGAGGCGGGGTTGGCCTAGAGGCTGCACGGGGGGCGGAGCGCATCGAGGTGGTCACCCTGGAAGGAACGATAGGCGGCCCAGGGGGTTCGACTTTGGTAGGCCTGCCCACTTCTCCTGTGGAACAGTTGCGGGAGGCAGCACGGGATCCCTCTGTCAAGGCTGTATTGCTGCGCATCAACAGTCCCGGCGGAGCTGTGGGATCCAGCCAGGAACTCTACCGCGCCGTAACCGCTCTACACGGAGCAGGCAAGCCGGTGATCGCTATCCTAGAAAACATTGCTGCCAGTGGGGGGTACTACGTGGCCAGCGCTGCCGACAAAATCTATGCCAACCCTGGCACCCTGACCGGCAGCATAGGGGTTATCATCAGCGGCCTCAGCTTTGGTAAGTTGCTGGAGAACTACGGCATAGAGCCGCAGACCTTCAAAACCGGCGAGTACAAAGACCTTCTCTCTCCTTTCCGCAGTGCCACTCCTCAAGAGCAGCGCCTTCTGCAAAACTTGGTGGAGGATACCCTCGAGCAGTTCATTCGCGATGTGGCCCAAGGACGCCAGCACTTGCCAGAAAAGGCAGATGAGGTGCTGGAGGCGGAGATGATCGCGCGACGGCAGAGCTTGGATGAAGACCGGGTGCGACAATTGGCCGATGGACGCATCTTCACCGGGGCGCAAGCTGTGGAGGTGGGCTTGGTGGATGCTTTGGGGGGCTACACGGAGGCGGTGGAGGATCTGCGGCGCATGACCGGGGATCCCTCTTTGTCGCCGGCGGGTGAGGGAGAGGGCTTCCAACGAGTACTGCGACGCCTGTTAAGCCAAGGACTGTCCTCGCAAAGGCAAGCCGCTTGGCTGAGCCGGCTGTTGGAGAGCAACGAGGCTGTTGGGATCCCAGACGTGCCGCTGCTGTGGATGGCGCCGGAGTGGACTTTGCGCTAAACCTAAATCTAATCAGGACGGGTTTTGGGTGTGGGGGGTGAACGGTGAATCGAGAACCGGTCGCGCCGGCGGCGCAGGGCACTTTGAGAGCAGCTGCTCTGGGAGTGCAGGGCAATACTTGGAGAGAGGGATCCCAGAAGGCCAATTCCTTGGCGGAGCTGGATTGGGCCATCGACCTGGAGCTGTTGACCAGTCGGGCTTGGGTGGAAATTGACGCAGCCCAGCTGCGAGAAAACCTGCGGCTGTTGCAGAGGCGCCTAGGCTCAAACGTCGAGATCTGGGCGGTGGTGAAGGCCAATGCCTACGGGCATGGGGCGCAGTTGGTGGCTCCCGTGGCTGTTGCGGCTGGTGCCAAGGGGCTATGTGTGGCCACCCTGGCCGAAGGGATCGAGTTGCGGCAAACGGGGCTGCAGGCTCCGATTCTGGTGTTGGGAGCTTTGAATACCTGGGCAGAACTACAGCAGGCCATGGCAGCCCGGTTGGAGGTCAGCCTCACCTGCACAGACCAAATCCCGCTGATGCGCCAGGTAGCCCGTTGGGCCGGGCGCCCCGTCCCGGTGCATGTCAATGTGGATACGGGTATGACCCGTTTGGGGATCCCCTGGAAGAAAGCTGCAGCCGTGTGGGGGCAGATTTGTCGGATCCCGGAGCTGGAAGGCTGTAGCTTGTTTTCCCATTTGGCGACGGCGGACGAGCCCCATTCTCCGGTCATGGAACAGCAGCACGCCCGCTTTGCCCAGGTGGTGGAACAGATCCGTCAAGCCGGGGATCCCTTACCGGCGCTGCATCTGGATAACTCAGCCGGTGCTTTAACCCATCTCCACTACTCCCGTGTGCGTTTGGGGTTGGTCCTCTATGGCCTGTCCCCTGCCCCTCACTTGCCGGTGCCAGGTCTGCAGCCGATTCTGCGGCTCAAGGCGCGGCTGTCCCACATCCAAACTGTGCCTGCCCAGACCGGAGTGAGCTATGGACATCGCTACATCACCTCTCGCCCCAGTCGCATTGCCACTCTGGCCATCGGCTATGCGGATGGGATCCCACGGCGGCTTTCCGGCTGGCTGCGAGGATGGGTGCGCGGCGGCTTGATCCAACAGGTGGGCACGATCACGATGGATCAGTGCATGTGGGATGTAACCGAGAGGCCGGATATCCAGGTGGGGGATGTGGTGGAACTGCTGGGCCCGAATCTGGTGAATGTGGGTTTATCCGTGCAGGATTGGGCCGATCAGTTGGGTACTATTCCCTATGAGTTGCTGTGTGGGCTTTCTGCCCGTCTGCCGAGAGTGTTGGTTAACCCTCTGGGGTTTGATGATGGCTGACAGGACAGATCCGATTGCCTCAGCACACCCAAATACATCAAGCCCAGATAGGAGCGGGCCAGAGGCTGTTCGCGTCAGCAGCAGGGGATTTGGCTTGACTTGTCAACAGAGAATAGAGCAGCATCGAAGGTAATCGAGAGCACTCCTGCTCCCTGAAAGACAGGGGCTTGGCGGCGGGTTCGATTCACATCAGGAGGTAGCGATGGCGGAGGAACATAAGCCTCTGAAGGGCCTGGAAAATCAAATGGAACGGGCTGTTCTGGAGATGGTCAATGAAATCCTGCTGATGGAGAGTCAACAGCGCTACTGCTTCTGCGAGAAATTCTGTAACGATGCTGCCGCCCTGGCCTTGAACAACCTCAAACCTCGCTACGCCACCAGTTTTCACGGCTCTCTCCGAACTTTAGAAGCCATTCAAGCGGATCAGGAGTTGCAGAGGCTGATCCGGTTGGAGGTGGTGAAGGCCATGGACAAGGTGGCGGCCAATCCCCGTTGCCCAGAACCTGAATGTCCTTTGCTGCCGCGCGACGTCGAGGCGATAGAGTTAGAACTGGCCCCTAGCGACAATTGAAGGAATGGCTCTGATGGAGCTGCGCTCCGCTGGCGCGAACGTTTCCCCTTCGCCGGTGGCCTTTCTTGGCCCTGCTGGAACCTACACAGAGTTAGCAGCTTTGCTGGCCTGCCCTGAGCAGCCTCACCTGCACAGCCAGGGATCCCATCCCTTGGTGCCCTACCCAACGATCAGCGCCTGTCTAGAGGCGGTAGCTGCCGGCCAGCAACAATGGGCGGTGGTGCCGGTGGAAAACTCGGTGGAGGGGGGGGTCTCGATGACCTTAGACGCCCTCTGGCAACTGGAGGGGCTAGGGATCCGGCAGGCGCTGATCCTGCCCATTCGCCATGCCCTCATCGGACGTGCCTCGCGGTTGGAGCAAATTGAGCAGGTCTACTCCCACCCGCAAGCTTTGGCCCAATGTCAGGCTTGGCTGAGATCCCATCTGCCCCAGGCCACTTTGATCCCAACCCGCTCGACCACCGAAGAATTGGATCGCCTGCAGGAGCAGCCCAGCGCCGCCGTCATCGCCTCAGAACGAGCTGCCACCCTCTACCAACTGCCGGTCTTGGCCTGCCCGATCAACGATCACCCCGACAATTGCACTCGCTTTTGGGTTATTGGCCGTGCGCCGCTCTCGCGTTCCGGTCAACAGGGTGAAACCTCTGCCGATCCTGCTTCTCCGGGGGGATCCCATACTTCCTTAGCCTTCAGCCTCCCCCACAACGTGCCGGGAGCGCTGCTGAAACCTCTGCAAGTGTTTGCGGAGCGAGGCCTGAATATGTCTCGCATTGAGTCGCGCCCCACCAAAAAATCGGCAGGGACGTATGTCTTTTTTGTCGATTTGGAGAACCCTATCGGCCAACCCTATTTGGATGCCGAGGTGGTTGCGGCGCTGGAATCAATTGCTGAAACCTTGAAGCTCTTCGGCAGCTACCCTGTGCATGACCTCTGCAAACAAGGGGATCTATCCCAAGTAGCAAAAGCCCTGCCCTCTGAGGGGAAAGCGCGTCCAACGTAGAATCGAAATGACCAAGGACTGCTGTCTTGAGCGCTCAGGCAGACCAGGATCACTTCACAGAGCTCGATAACCTTGCCAGGCTTGCCAAAAAATGTAAAGAGAAAGAATGGCCAGGAAGCCCCGAAACAACAGACTGACGGTTTCATCGGGCAATTTGGGCAGGGTGCGTGTGCTAATCTGTACACCGATTAACCCCCCTGTGCCCAAGATTAAACCTGGGATCCAGAGCACATTCTGGTGGATGGTGCCGTCCCCGAACCCCAGGCCATTCCAGATCCAATCGCTGAGGCCCGCATGGCTGGCAGTGGCAGCAACTGCTGTGATCACAATGGCCCCCAGACTGGTCTGAATCGCCACTTTGATTGTCTCTTTCAGCAGCAGGATCTGCATTGGCACCAGGATCACCCCACCGCCGATGCCAAACAGCCCGGCCAACAAACCGGCAGTGCCGCCGGTCAGGGCGCGGGCTAACCAGGGAGACATCTGCCCTGAGGACTCCGTCCCGCTGAGGTGCTCGGCATCGCTGACGTCAGCCCCCAATTCTTGGGCCTGGATAACCACCTTTTTGTTGAGTTGCACCAGGTAAGTGTTGGCCAGCAGCAACACTCCAAACGCTGCCAACAGCAGATAGCTGGGAAGGCGACTGGCGATAATTGCTCCTACTTGAGCCGTAAGCAACGCTGGGATCCCCAGCAGGATCACCCGTTTCAAATCAAGCATGCCCATCCGCCAGTTTTGGATGCTGCCCGCAATCGAGGTCATAACAATGGAAAGATTGCTGGTGGCTGCAGCTTGAACCGGTGGGATCCCCAAGCTGACCTGTAAGGGCACCAGGATCACGCCACCGCCAATGCCCAGCACCCCGGCCAGGATCCCTGCCACCAGGCCGCCAATTGCCAAGGCCAACTCCATCCCCTACCACTCCCCACCGCTGCTCTATCTTGCTGGCCAAAAAGCCGCCATCATCGTAACATTCTCCAGTCCTGGCAAGACTAGCAGGGATACATCGGTCGAGAAGCCTTGGGTGTGGGGTTGAAAAGAGGCGCATCATAATAATGTTGGACAGTAAATATTGGACAGTCGTACCGCCTTGGTGCAGATCGCGCCAGCATGTCAACTTCATCCATAGGCAAGGAAGCCTTCATGGTTGCCATTCATCCGGCAAATGATCTAGGTGCTCTGAAAAATCCGGGTTCTACGGCAGAAGGATCCCAGCCTGCTTGGTGGCCTCCATCTGGGCGGCAACAGGGAACTGTGGCCCCTTTGCAACCGTTGGGGCTGGTCGCTTTGGAAGGTTTGGCCACCTGGGGAGATTGCCTACTCGGCTTGGATCGGGTGAGGGGCTATTTGGTGGAGATCCAAGAGCACAACACCCTGCTGCTCAACCCCCACCATGTCCACTCTTTCCAAGGTGCTTACGGTTTGTGGGTAGAGCCAGAGGGGGATCAAGCGTGGATTTGGCTCAGTCCGCAGCAAGAGGGGCAAATCTTGCGCATTCCCATGTCCGCTCTGCAGCAACCGGGATCCCTGGAAGCCTTTCCAGTGTGTAGGTGCCCCTACCCTATCGAAGGGATCGCCCTCTGGAGCGATCCCCACACGGGAAACCGCTACCTCTATGCCACCTGCTACAAACGGGGAAAAATCCTGCAACTGGATCCCAGCCGTGGCCTTATTGTGCAGGAGATGCCTGCCCCTGGGGTTGGCCGAGAACAGATTGCGGTGCAGGGAGACTACCTCTGGGTGAGCGATCGGGTGGAAGAGACGATCTACGTGCTGGAGCGCCAGACCGGGCGAGAACTGGCCCGTATCCTCACCCCTTCTCCTGGGCCAACAGGCTTGGCCCATTGGCGGGGGCAACTCTGGGTGGCCTATGCCCACGAAGAAGCCTACATCCACGACAACCCCAACGCTCCAGATCCCTTGTCGGTGGCCCTGCGCGATAAAACCTGGGTGGCCCCCCTACGCCTGCGGCCTTTGGATCCCCCTAGCTCCCCCGACCCCTCTGGCGGCGGTGGAACCGAGGCCGAGGATTCCCCCATTGCCTGTCCGGTAGTTTTTCAGCCCCAGTGTCTGGGGGAACGCGCCACCTACACCCTCTCCCACGGCTATCGGGTGGAGCTGACCTATGTGGAAGAAATTGCCCAAGAAGAGCCGCGCTTCCTGCCCGATTTGGTCTGGCGAATTGCCTTGCCCTGCAACAGCCTTCGCCAACGGGTGCGCAGCCTGCACTGGGTAGGTCTGCCGTTTGAAGTGGAAGAGCAATCTGGCCAACAGGTGGCGGTGTTTTCGCTGGGATCCCTGGGGGCCCATGAGGTGCGCTTGTTTGGCTGGCGGGCGGTGTTGGATCTCTACAGCATCAAGTACTGCATCGATCCGCTGGATGTAGAAGATGCCGTCGTGCCCCCAGACCTACGGGATCGCTACTTGGTGGACGATGACTACCTGGCCATGGACACCTCGATTGTTCGAGAGGCAGCGCGGCGGGCCGTCGGCAGCGAGACCAACTTGCTGCGCAAAATGCTCAATATCCGGGCCTATGTTTACGACAAGCTCTCCTACCGGGTCACCTCTCGCATCGATCCGCCGGATGAGGTTTTGCGGCGTGGCTCCGGTTCTTGTGGTGAATATGTGGGGGTGCTGTTGGCTTTGGCCCGCCTCAATGGGATCCCTTGCCGCACGGTGGGGCGCTACAAATGTCCTCCCCATCCAGAACTGAAAGGGATCCCGCTGTTTCCCCAGTACAACCACGTGTGGATTGAGTTTTATCTGCCCGGCTGGGGTTGGGTGCCGATGGAGTCGAACCCCGACGATCGGGGGGAGCGCCCCTATTCGCAGCGCTACTTCATGGGCTTGCCCTGGACCCATGCCGAGATCGCCAAAGGGATCCCTTTCGAGACGATCAACACCGACCAAGCCTCAATTGGGGAGCTGGCCATTAACCATGTGCAGTTTCGCATCTTAGAAGAAATTTGAAAGGCGAATAGAGTGAGAAAACGGGCCTGAGATTGGCCAACACTGCTCCCGGAGTGATTTTTGCCGAAGATGACGATGTGGCTCCTGATGTGGTGTGGGTAAGCCGCTCTCGAGTAAACTACCCGGCCCTGACTGCTTCGCAGTACAGGGCGGGCTTTCGGTAGCCCTGCAGTTGGCAAGCCAACCACGGGCCTCTAGGCTGGTTTACGACAGCCCCAAGCTTGGCAATCATGTTGGCCCCATTCCAGTCCGCATCCCCTTCCCATCCACAGTGCCCACACTTGAACGACTTACCACTGCGATAGGATTGCGCAGGGTTGGGATGGATGTGCAAACACCGGTGGCAGGTCTGCGACGTGTAGGCAGGCGGCACCAGAGTCAAAGCAACCCCTGCACGCAGAGCCTTGTATTCCAGAAACTGCCTCAGCTGGTAGAACGCCCAACTGTTGGCCCTGCGCCGCTCGGCTTTGCTGCGGGGTTGTTGGTTGATACGCTCCCGTATCCCTGTCAAGTCTTCCAGAGCAATAGCGCTGTTTGTGACCTTTGCCCTAGAGACAATAGCTTTGGAGATGCGATGATTGACCCACGCTTGAAAGCGTCTCTCCTTGCCAGACAGCCGTTGCAGCAGTTCTCTGCATCTGCGCCGCGAACTGCGTGTGCCCTTACTGGCTTTGCGTTGGAGTGCCGCCCTCAACCGGGAGTAGTGGTCTCGGACTCTGTTCAACTGCTGTCCATTCCAGTTATCACCCTCTGACGTATGGGCAATATCTGTCCTCCCCAAGTCCACCCCGATCACCTTGTCGGTATCTTGTTGCTTGGGTGGTTTTTTCTCTACGCAAATCTGGATGTAGTAGGAGCCGTCTCTGCGCTTGACCAGAGTGGCCGATTTGGGATTGGAGCCCGCCAACTGTTCTCTCTGGTAGCGGCCAATCGCCAGCTCAAAGCGCTCTCGACCCTCCACTGTGGTCAGCGACACCGTCCAGTCTTTCTCGCGGAACGAAAAGATACGAGCGTCATAGGTCGCGAAGCCCCCCTTGAACGCTTTGACGGGGCGGTTTTTCTGTCGGGCAACTTTACGGGCACCGGCCAGCCGTCTGCAGACCTGCTGAGCCAAGTTACTGGACAAGCCGAACCGGGCACGGATTTCGCGGTAGCACAGAGATTGAAGTTTAACGGCGTTGGTGACTTTCTCGGGCGTGTTTTGGTTGACCCAGTTCAACGCCTGCACAAAGGCATCCAAGGTCGCGTCCAACTTTGCGGCCTGCGACTGGGACACCTTGAGCTTACAGGAGACGGTCAGGACTTGGGTCATGGTTCTATCGTAACTTCCGCATTCCTCCCGACACTGACCCTACGGGTACAGTGCGGGGCTCCTGCGATTTCTAGCTGATGCTGGAATGGCTATGGGCCAACAACAGGGCTCTGCCCCCATCTGGGGCTTGCGTTAAAGACTAGGATAGGAGACTACGGCGGGGCTTGGCTTCGCTCCAGGCACATCCATCCAAAGCAATCCGCTCTACCTCCGAGGCCAGCCTCAATGCTTTCAGGGCCTGTTCCCCACCCACAGAAGGTTGGTTGCCCCCCCGCACGCAATTGATGAAGTGCTCCAGTTCGGCATGCAGCTTGTCGATATTGTCGGTGTGGACTTTCTCAATCAAACAATCCCGCTGGTAGGGCATTTGGCCGTAGTCGCTGGTGCTGCTGACGGATCCCTGGCGGTACACCGAGATCTCATTGTGTAGAAAATCTGCTTCTACCAAGGCATTCTTGCAGTGGACGGCAATTTTGCGCACCTTGCGGTGGGTGACTTTGCTGGCGGTGAGGGTGGCGATGACGCCGTTGGCAAAAGTGAGAGTAGCCGTGACATAGTCCAGGTAGCCCAGCTTGGAGACGCGGTTGCCACTGGCGGTAATTCGGGTCACGGGAGATGGGATCAGCTCCAGCAACAGATCGATGTCGTGGATCATCAAGTCGAATACCACCGACACATCGCTGGCGCGGTCGGAATAGGGGCTGAGACGGTGAGCCTCAAAAGCCAGAGGTTCTTCACTTTGCAAGACTTGGCCCAGCTTTTGGAAAACAGGGCTGAAGCGCTCGATGTGCCCCACCTGCAAAATACAATTGCAATCGGCAGCTCGGTTCACCAGCGATTCTGCTTCGCTGATGCTGGCAGCGATGGGCTTTTCGATCAGCACATGTACCCCGGCCTCCAGGCAGGCCATACCCACCTCGTGGTGCAGAACCGTCGGCACGGCAATGGCCACGGCAGCTACATGGGGCAGCAGATCGCGGTAGTCCTCATAGAAATGAACGCGGTGGCGGCTGGCCACATCCAATCCCCGTTCCACGTTGATATCCGCTACCCCCACGACCCGCACATCCTTCATCAGGCTGAAAACGCGGGTGTGGTGCTGGCCCATGTTGCCTACCCCGATCACCCCAACCGGGACAGCTTGCTCTGAATAAGCCAGTGGACGGCGGGGAGAGTTGGCAGAACTCGGGCAAGATCGGGCCATGACGTTTCCACTACCTCCACCACAAGGGTTTCGCGAACCTCGCTCCATCTTTCGGTAACGGAGCGCCGCATTTCACGAAACAAACTTCACAAAGCTTACCATGCCTCCCTTAGATCCAGTTCAAGCCGGGGATGGGCGGCAGGTACAGCGGGGGCTGTTGGCAGGATTGGGGGCTGAAACAGAACAGCGGCACCGGGCTAGAGCGAAACCACATGCGGGCGTAGAATCCGCTTGGACTGAGGGGCAGGCCAAGCCAAACGGGGAAAAAGAAGACAAAGGACGCCAAAACCAAGGCCACCGCCGTGATGCTCGCCCCGCGCCAAAAGCGGCGATAGCTCTGCCAGCCCAGCAGCACCAACCAAGCCAGGGCTAGGGTGCTAAACGCCAGAGCGCTCATGTAGTGGTAGATAAAAACGCAGCGGCTGACCCTAAACCAAGGCAGGTAATTGGCCGCATAGCCAATCAAAATGAAGGCTTCGAGACCGTGAAAGCGGCGGATCCCCCGCCAGACGAGCACCAAGATGGATCCCGTCCCCAGCCACCACAGCCAAGGATTGCCCACGCCATGAACAGCTTGCCAGAGGTTGCCCTGACTGCCGAAGTAGTAGGCCACGGGGCGGCCCAGAATTGGCCAGGACCAAGCTCCTGCCGAGGCCAAGGGCGTAGTCAGCCAAGGACGCAAAGCCGGGAACCAAGCCACCAGGGATCGCAAGCTGGTGGAGCAGTAGGGGTGAACAGGGGTCTCTTCGTTCACCACCAGGTGGGCTGCCATGTGGCCGCCGTAGATGGATTGGTTGATGAGCACCAGGGATCGGAAATAATTCTGGATGCCCGTCCAGCTCCAATCCAGAGTTAGTCCCTGTTGGGGATTCAGCTGCAGGTGCGGGATCCACTGAATGGCATAAAAGGCCAGCGGAGCGAGGACGAAGCAGAACGCATAGTGCCACCAGCGCAGATGACGAATCCGGCTCAAAATGCCCAACCGTGGGATCCACTGCGGGCGCAGCCAGACCACCCCCCAGACGAGGATCCCCAACAGAGCAAACATGAAGGCAAACCAGAGGCCATTCCACTTCACCGAAGCTGCCGCCCCCAACAGGATCCCGGAGCAAGCAAAGTGAGCAGCCCGTCGCCAACCTTGGTCTTCTAGACCTCTGAGCAACAGAATGGTCGCTGCCAGCCCAAAGGCTACCAGATACACGTTGATCAGGCCAAAGCGGGATTCCACCAGAAACACCCCATCGGTCAGCAGCAAAACCCCGCTCAACAGAGCAAAGCCCACGTGGTAGGTGAGGCGGTAGGCTAAACCGGTCAGCAACAGAGGGATCAGGGATCCGCAAAAAGCAGTGGCGAAGCGGAATCCCCACTCGTTGCGGCCAAACACCTGAATGCTAAGGGCAATGAAGTACTTGCCCAAGGGGGGATGCACATCGTAAAAAGGCTTGCCATCCAGGTAGTTCTGGGCAAACTCCGGGAAATACACCTCATCGAACACAGGTGCCGGGAACTCGTCCAGCCGCCACAGGCGCAACCCCAGACCCACCAGAAAGATCCCCAGCGCTCCCCATACCAGCCACTGTCGGGATCCCACAGCACTGTGCGGGGATCCGAGGATGGGCACAGCTAGCAGCAAGCTGCCCTGAGACCGCTCCGGCCCGGGGTCAATGGGGGTTGGCTCTCCAGTCATGGATAGGGCACTCTCAACACTCCGGCGAGGATCCCTAGGGATCCCCAGTGTTACTTTAGCCGACCGTGAAAGTCTAAGCGATTCCAAAGCAAACCACTGCTAGACTGTAGAATTGAATACAAAGTTGGCCAACTTCTGGCCAGTACCCTGTCTGCGCTGGCGCTCCTGAGAGCGGGCGTTTGACGTTCGGTCATCTCAGTGGGGAGGAGACACCGTGGCGACTGGTGGATATGCGTTGGTGGACAGCCTGCACCGGCATAGGGTGCAACACATCTTTGGCTATCCGGGGGGAGCCATCCTCCCCATCTACGACGAGCTGTACAAAGCTGAGTCTCAGGGCCTTCTCAAACATTACCTGGTACGCCACGAACAGGCAGCCGCCCACGCTGCCGACGGATATGCTCGCGCCACCGGCAAGGTTGGGGTGTGTTTTGCTACCTCTGGCCCAGGGGCGACCAACCTGGTGACGGGCATTGCCAACGCCATGATGGACTCTGTACCCATGGTGGTCATCACTGGGCAGGTACCTCGCCATCTGATTGGCACCGACGGCTTCCAGGAGACGGACATCTTTGGCATCACCCTGCCCATTGTGAAGCACTCCTACGTCGTACGGGATCCGCGCCAAATGTCTCGGATCGTGGCGGAGGCTTTTCACATTGCCGGGACAGGGCGGCCCGGGCCGGTGCTGATCGACATCCCCAAAGATGTGGGCCTGGAAGAGTTTGACTATCAACCCGTCAGCGAGATCAACATCCCCGGCTACAAGCCCACCGTGCGTGGCAACCCACGGCAAATCCACACAGCGGCCAAGCTGATCCTGCAGGCCAAGCGGCCCTTGCTGTATGTGGGAGGTGGAGCGATCATCTCCGGTGCCCACGCCGAAATTGCCGAGCTGGCCCACACCTATCGGATCCCGGTAACCACCACCCTCATGGGCAAAGGGGCTTTCGATGAGAACGATCCCCTGTCGGTGGGGATGCTGGGCATGCACGGCACGGCCTATGCCAACTTCGCCGTCACCGAGTGCGACCTGCTCATTGCGGTGGGGGCCCGCTTTGACGATCGCGTAACCGGCAAGCTAGATGAATTTGCCAAGCACGCCAAAGTCATTCACATCGACATCGACCCAGCCGAGGTGGGCAAAAACCGTGCGCCCGATGTGCCGATTGTAGGGGATGTGCGCACTGTTCTGGTGGAGATGCTGGCTCAACTGAGCAAAATGCCCTCTACTCCAGGCCTAACTCAGGCCTGGCTGGATCGGATCGAGCGCTGGAAGCGGGACTATCCCCTGCAGGTGCCCAGCTACGAAGGCGTGATTGCCCCTCAACAGGTGATCGATGCCTTTCGTCGTCATGCTCCCCACGCCTACTACACCACCGATGTTGGCCAGCATCAGATGTGGGCGGCGCAGTTTCTGCGCAACGGGCCGCGCCAATGGATCTCCAGTTCTGGGCTGGGCACCATGGGCTACGGGTTCCCCGCGGCGATGGGAGTCAAGGTAGCCCTGCCTCACGAAGAAGTCATCTGCATCAGTGGCGATGCCAGCTTCCAGATGAACATGCAAGAGCTGGGCACAGTGTCTCAGTACGGCATTGCCACCAAAGTGGCCATCATCAACAACGGCTGGCAGGGCATGGTGCGGCAGTGGCAGCAGGCCTTCCACGGCGAGCGCTACTCCCACTCGGATATGTCTCCCGGAATGCCGGATTTTGTCAAGCTAGCCGAGGCTTTTGGGGTAAAAGGGATCCGCGTCGATCACCCCGATCAACTGGAAGATGCCATCCAGGAGATCCTCAAGCACGAGGGGCCGGTAGTGGCCGACTTTGTGGTCAAGCGGGACGAAAACTGCTACCCGATGGTGCCTGCCGGCAAAGCTAACTATCAGATGATCGGGCTGCCGGAGAAGCGGCAACTGGAACAAGCCGCCGAGCTGATCTACTGCCCCAATTGCGGCACCAAAAACCCCACCCTGCACAAGTTTTGCGCCGAGTGCGGCACCAAGCTCTAGAATCGGTGGCCTGGCCATCCGGCTGGGGAAGGCGGGCCCCAGCAGCAGGGAGTCTTCGGGGATATCGGGGCTACTGAACAAGCCAGATTAAAACGCTCCCTGAGCGCTCTGCGAGGCCAACACGAGCGACTCCTGCCCCTTTCCCAAAAGGAGAGGAAGGTTGGGATCAGCGCAACGAACGGAGGATCCCTCCTGCCCTGGGGTAGTTCGATCCCCTCAAGGAGGGTAGCCGGAAACTTCTGCCTCTGGTGTCTCTGGCGGTCGGAAGCAGGCACCCTCCAGACCTGCCCAACCGGCTTAGAGGGGTCGGTAAACCCGGTAGTTGATATTGGGGAAGATGTTGTCCATGTATTCCACCTTGGCCAGCCACTGCTCCTCTTCAGGGGTGGCTTTTTCTCGCCGAAACTGACCCTCTTTGATCTTCTCGTAGAGGTGGTTGAAGCGCAGCAGATGAGACTTGGTGCGGCGCACTGCATAGGGAACCATCGTCCCTGTGCGCATGATAAAAGCCCAGTCAGACGATTGAGCCAGTAGCAATTCTCGCGCCGCCTGGTTCAAGGCCCGCCATTCTAGGTCATCGGCAGGCTCGCGACTGCTCAGCTCGATCATCCGCTCGGTGGCCTTGTGCAAATGGGGATAAATCCAAGCGTTGCTGGGGTTCAGCCAGTATTCGTGGAAGCCGCGCGCCCCCCAACTGGACTGGGCAGGTTTGCACACCTGCTGGGTGGGGTTCTCCCGCAGGTACTCCGCCAGGTGAGTCATGCGGTAGGTGTTTTGGTCGAAGTAGCTCTTGCGGATGAGAAAATCCAAAAACCAAGGGCCCTCGTACCACCAGTGGCCGAACAACTCCGCATCGTAGGGGGCCACCACCAGCGGCGGGCGGCCCATGACGCTGTACAAATATTCGATTTGCCGCTGGCGGTTGAACATAAAGTTGCCCGCATGCTCTGCCGCTTTCTCCCGCGCCCAATAGGGGTCGTAAAGCTGCTTTTGCCCCAGGTCCAGGTTGCGCCCGGTGATGCGGTGGTACTTGATGCCGGTGTTTTTCCGCTGGCCGTTGGGCATGATGTAAGGCTTGATGTACTCGTAGTCGGCCTCATACCCTAGGTCTTTGTAGAACTCGCGGTAAACCGGATCCCCTGGATAGCCCACCTCTGCCGACCACACCTGCTGCGAAGACTCGTGATCCCGACCGAAAACGGCGACGCCGGTCTCGGTAAAAATAGGGGCGTACATGCCGTAACGAGGCCGGGGCTTGGCGTAGAGAAGACCATGGGCGTCGGTGATCATGTAGCGCAGGCCGGCATCGGCAATCATCCGCTCCAGCCCTTGGTAGTAGGCGCATTCCGGCAGCCAGATCCCCCGCGGCCATTGGCCAAAGTGCTCGTTGTAGTGCTCGCAGGCTACGATAAGCTGGGCCCAAACCGCCTGCGGGTACATCTGCATCAAGGGCAGGTAGCCGTGGGTAGCCCCACAGGTGATGATCTCCAGGTTGCCGCTGTCTTGAAACTGTCGAAAGGCCCGCACCAGATCCCGGTCATAGCGCTCCCAGAGATCCCGCACCATGGCAAACTGCTTGATGTAGTGCTCCGCCAGGTAGCGAATGTGGCCGTTGGTGGTGTTTTTGTCGTACTCCAGTTGGGCCAGTTCTTCTAACTTGGTCAAGTAGTGGTCGTAGCGCTCCTGCAGCAAGGGATCCCGCAGCATCGACACCAAGGGCGGCGTCAGGGACATGGTGAAACGAAAGTCGATGCCATCTCGCTGTAGCCCCTCGAACATGTGCAGCAGCGGCACATAGGTCTCCGTGATGGCTTCGTAGAGCCATTCTTCCTCCAGCACAAAGTCTTGCTCAGGGTGGCGCACAAACGGCAGGTGCGCGTGGAGTACCAAGGCGAGATAACCCATGGCAGCCGGGGATCCTTACAGACAGGGAAAGATAACGGAGCAGACTTACCCTTCTCAGCAGCAAATCTGTAGAGAAGGTTAAGCCCAAGATTGCTACCTATCGTCCAGCATTTCGTCCTTGGGGTCAAGAGCTGGGATCGCTGGGGATCGCTGTTGGGCTCAGCGGTGACGAATGAAGTCGTAGATCTCCAGATACTCCTTGCCAGGATAGTTCCAGGAGTAGTCGTAGCTCATGCCTTGAATCTGCAGTTGACGGAACTGGTCAGGATCGGTGTACCAAAGGTCGATGGCCCGATCCAGAGCCGACTCCAAAGCAGCTGGATCTGTGTGATAAAAGACGTAGCCGTTGCGTTGCTCGGGCAATTTGTGGGGATCGTAGTCGCGGTCGAAGACGGTATCCACCAGGCCGCCCACTCCTCTCACCACCGGAACCGTGCCATATTTCAAGCCAATCATCTGGGTGAGTCCACAGGGTTCGTAGTGGCTGGGCACTACGATGATGTCTGCCCCCGCATAGATAAGGTGGGAAAGTTCTTCGTTAAAGCCCAACTCAATGTGAACATCGGGGTTGTTGTTGAGGTAGCTTTTCTCGTGGGCAAACCAAGCGCCGATCCCTCGCTCCGTAGCGGATCCCAGCAGAACAAATTGGGCATTTTTGAACAGGGAGCGGTAGATGGCATGATGCACCAAATGCACGCCCTTTTGCTCGTCCAATCGCCCGATATAGGCCACGATAGGCTTGTCAACATCCTGCAGTAGCAGCCGATCCCGCAGAGCTTTTTTGTTTTTAGCTTTATTTTCCAGCGTTTGAGCAGTGTAGCGCACGGGGATAAAGCGGTCGATCTCCGGGTTCCAAATGTCGTAATCGATGCCATTCAAAACGCCGCGAAACTTATGCCGGTGCAGGTAGAGGGTATGGCCAAGTCCATAGCCGTAGTCGCCAAATTGCACCTCCAGCGCGTGATTGGGAGAGACCGTAGTGACAAAGTTGGAAAAAACAATTCCCCCCTTCATAAAGTTGAGAGAAAAGGGGTTGAAGTTATCGCGCAAACGGTCGTAGTGGAAGTAGTAGGGTTCGCGGTTGAGGCCGGTAGCCCAAAGAATCTCTGGGCCGCCAAAGCCTTGGTGTTTGAAGTTGTGAACGGTGTAGCACACCCGCTGGTTTCCCATGCCGTGGTACTTGTAGATCTCAAACAGCAGCACCGGTACCAACCCTGTCTGCCAGTCGTGGCAATGGATGATGTCGGGGCGCTTGTTGCTTTGTAGGAGAAACTCTAGAGCCGCCTTGCTGAAAAAAGCAAAACGTATATTGTCATCCGGGCAGCCGTAATAACACCCGCGATTGAAGAAGTTATCGCCCGAGTGGGGCTCAATAAAAAAGCAAAGGCGGCCATGCACCCAGCCGCAGTACACCGAGCAGTGAATGGCTCCCCCGTACCAGGGCACCCAGAGATCGCGATAGGCGTCGTGCAAACCCCAGATCTGGTCGTAGCGCATCGTGTCGTACTTGGGCAAAACCAGCTCGACACAGTGGCCCCGCACCTCCAGCTCGCGGCTGAGGCCGTACACCACATCCCCCAGTCCCCCCGCCTTGATAACCGGGGCGCATTCAGACGCAATCTGCACGATGTACATTTCGAGACCTCCCGTAGCACCGCCTTAGCTTTCTTTACAAACGATAATCTTTTTGGCCTCGACAGAACATCCCTCCCAATGGCAAGGGATCCCTGCACTGGGGAACAACCTCTGGGCCGACCGGGTTCGAGCCCCAGCTGCGCCGTTTGCCGGGGAACCTGATCTACGGGAGCAGCCCTCTGGGGAATTATGAGCATTTCGATTCAAACTAGAAACGTTGAATGCACGGGGCCAGAAGGCTTTTCAAGGACTCCGTCCCGCTGGCGCGATCAGTAGCCCAGGCCTCTCACCCTAACCTGAAACGCGACTATGAACGGCTGATCCCGCTGGGGCGGTACCGTTCTTCGAGCCAAGTGCGCAGCTCATCTTCCGGGAAGGCGGCAGCCAAGGTGCCCGTTCTGGGATCGTGGGCATGCCAAAGAACATGGCCGGATGGATCCTGGCTTTACGGTAACTGCAGCCGGCTGCACCTCCCCTCGTCTCTTGCGAGCAGACTTACTCTCTCCGGCTAGGGGTAGCCAGGGATCCTTCAAGGTCACGCGAACTCAATACCACTGCTGAGCGTAAAGGCGCTGCACCAAATAAAACACGAATAGGTTGACATCCACGCGCCGCTCGTCGATCATAAAAGACTCAATGGTGCTGGCCGGGGATCCTTCGGTGGTACAGCGGAAGAACTTGCGGCCATTCAAGGATCCCTCAGCAAACAGCACGCTAAATTGCTTCTTGCCTCCTGCAAACGCGCCGACCAGCGTCTTGCCTTCCAGGCGCAGCTCCAGATCGCTGACTCCGCGCTTTTGAAAAGCCGCAATGGCTGCCGGGATCACCTCTTCCGTGATCTGTTGCTCGAAGGGCTTTTCTTCCTTAGCAACTTTTTTCGCAGCGGCTTTGGGGGAATCCTCAGCAGCAGGCTTGGCAGCTTCAGCGGGTTTCTCGGCAGCAGCGGCCTCGGGGGTGGGTTCTCCAGACATGGGGAAACGCTCCGACAATCAGATGGGTAAAAGCCTTAGATGCAGAACAATCAAAAACTCTGTCCAGAACCAGCAAAGAGCTAGCCCTTGGGGATGTATTGGCCGACAATTTCTTCAGCAGGGATCTGGGGAAAGCCCATGCTGAAGTTGGGGGCACGCCCCTGCAGGTTATAGGCGATCTCCCCTTGCTTGAGCAGGGAGCGGATGAAATGTTCCAGGTCAGACCCAATGCGGCGGATATTGTACTCGGTCAAGTCTCGCCCCCGGTATTCTTCCACCAACTCTTCGAAACGGGCATAGACCTTTTGCAGGGCAGCATCAGTCCAGACCAGCTCGTTGTCCGGATCCACATCGAGGGTAAACAGGTCGTCGCGGGGCACGAAGTTGTTGTCTGCAGTAACTTCACCGGCAAAAATGTGGACGTGGCGAGTGGTGCATTTCAGCATTGCGATGGCTCCGCTCCGGATCTAACCTGATAAACAGCGTATCACTACCTAGCGCTTGTGGGGGATCCGCTATTTGCCCTCGGCTTACTTCGGCCCAAGCTTTTTCTATGCCCGCTGCTATTCCCCTACTGGAGCGCCTGCACATTGAGGTGAGCAAGTTCCCACAGCGGCCTATCGCGACAGCGTTGCGGTTCCCCTGCCCATAGCAACAACGTGACTTTCTTTCGTGATTTCTTCTAAGGGGCTCAAGCCTTGGGAGGGAGTTCCAAGGCCAGCGGCCCCAGCAAGCCCTTGCGGTAGTCGTTGAGAACTTGCCGTGCCGCCCGCTGGGGATCCCCTTGATACCGCCGCTCGGCCAACTCCTGCACTGCGGCACCACCGGGAGGGATCGGATCCGGCCAACCGTAGCGCTTTTGCAAGAGAGATCCGGCTTGGGGCTGCACCCTCAGCACTTGATCCAAAAAGTGGGCCGCCACCCGTTCGGGATCGTAGGCCGCTTCGCCGATGTCATCGCAGATGGCCAATAGAGAGGCCGCCTGTTGATCCGGCAGAGAGGGCGGTATGATGCCCGGCGAGTCCAACAGATCCAACTCTCCCCCCAGCCGCACCCACCGCAGTTGCCGCGTCACCCCAGGACGTGCTGCGCTCTCAGCTGCCCGCCGCCCCAACAGTCGATTCAGCAGAGCAGATTTGCCCACATTGGGAAAGCCCACCACCACCGCCCGAACGGCCCGCGGTCGCATGCCCCGCTGTTGACGCCGCGTGTTGACCGATTGCCCCAAGTGCAAGACCGCCTGCTTGAGGCGATTCACCCCTTCTCCTGAGCGGCCATTGGTGGGATAGACAGGGATCCCTTGCCGTAAAAAATACTCCTGCCAAGCTTTCAGATCCCCAGCCTCAATGCAGTCCGCCCTGTTCAGAGCCAGGAGGCGAGGTTTTTCCCCCAGCCACCGGCCCAGCTCAGGATGACGACTGGCCAACGGGATCCGCGCATCCAACACCTCGATGACTGCATCCACCCGCTGCAACTCTTCCCGCAACTGGCCAATTGCCTTGGCAATATGGCCGGGATACCACTGGATGGCCGGAGAACTCATGCCGCCAGAACCCTAGAAGTGGACAGCAGAAATCAACAGTGGGATCCAATCTAGCTCGATTCCCCAAAAGAGGCTCGACCTGCTGGCTGAAGTAGCCAATAATACAACGTGAGTGCCGCTGGGATCCCTTTCCTGGGCAACCTAATGTTTAACCAACGGGGGTGCGGGGGCAACAAGCCCCGCGCTCTACCCGCAGGGTTAGCGTCGGGATACATGGATCCCTGCATGCTATACCATTATCTTTTTAGGTTGTGTTGATCTTTCATTTGAGCCAAAAGAGAGCACTGACGAGATAGAGAAAACTCAAGAAGTTCCTGGCCAATTTGTCAAAACGAGAACA